>JASMLW010000155.1 GCA_030748485.1 Pirellulaceae bacterium | reverse complement strand
TGTTGATGGTGTTGCTGATCTCTTTTAGCGGTGGTTAGGCAAAACGGTGAGTGAAAAAAAGACGCCCTCCGAAGAGGGCGTCTTTTGAAAGTCTAGTTACGTTGCTCGCCGACTACTCGGAACCGTTGAGAGCATTGAGCTTAACGATGTCGGCTTCGTACTTGGACAACTCACCGGCCTTCTTGTAGGCCAGTGCGCGGTTTCGCAGAGCCAACCCGTCCTTGGCGTTCATACCCAAGGCCGTATTGAAATCGTCAATCGCGCGGGGGTACTTTCCCTGTCGAGCGAATGCGGCGCCACGATTGGTGTACGCCAGATTCCGCGTCTCGTCCAAGCTGATCGAGATCGTGAAGTCGGTGATCGCCTTTTCGAGATTGCCGACCGACAAGTGCGCACATCCACGGTTGTAGTAGAGGTCCGCGTTCTTGGTGTCCAAGCCGACGAGGTGATCGTAATCGCGAATCGCGTAATCGTAACCGCCTCGCGCCAGATGAGCTCCCGCTCGTTGACGGCGGTAGTAGAGATTATCGGGCTCGTCTTCGATCAACTCGTCGAACGCGACAACCGCATTCTCGTAGTCGTCCCGGTCGAGATACTCGACAGCTCGCACATCGAGATCGTCGTCGTCATCGCGAACGACGATCACGTCGCGATCACCATCACCATAACCGCCGTCTCCATCGCCCCCTGGTCCGCCGCTGCCGGGCCCGCCAGGTCCGCCTTCACCGCTCTTCTTTTTGGGAACAACGGCTCCCGGAGCGTAGGCGGGAACGCCGCGAGCGGCTGTCGATTGAGTGGCCGCCTGGTTTCTCAACTTTTCGGCGGCGTCGGCCAGCATCTTCGCCGTCTTCTCAGCGGTCTCGTAAGCGGACTTCGCGTTCGCGGCGGACGAGGCGCCGGGAGCGGACTCAGCCGCCTTTAGTTCTTTGTCGATCGCCAAGCCATTGCGGCTGACGCCTTTCAAATCCTCGTAGACTTCGGGAGCCGACTTTCGGATCGACTTCATCACCGAGCGGGTCGCGCTGCCGACGCCGCGTTGGTTTTCACGCAAGGAGCCGGCGGCCGGGGCTTCCAAACCGCTCTCTTGAGCTGCAGCCGCTTGAGCCGCCACGGCTCGCTCTTCCTTGGCCGCTTCTTCCAAGCGATCCGCGACGCTCGTCAAATCGGGGCCGGCGTCCTTGGCCGTGCCCTCGGCGCCCTTGGGAAGAGCAAAGAAGTTGCTGTTGCCCAGCGGCAGTTGCCAAGTGGGAATCTCGACCGAAAAACCGTCTTGCGGGTTCGAGTCGGTGCCGAGGTATTGATCGATGTCCTCAGCCAATTGACCGTCGCCGTTCGAATCGCGATAGAAATCGACGCTGGCGATATCTTCCTTCGCCGGAATCTTGCCCGCGCCGATTCTCACCGCGCGGCCATTGGGGCCGATCTTGGTGGGCATGCCCGAATTCAACGCGGTCGCGTCCGCGACGAGCGTCAACGGATCGCCCTTGTAAACCGTTTCCGGATACAGAGTCAGCGGACCGTTAATCGCCACACCGGTCCCGACCGCGACACCCGAACCGACGCCGTAGCCGCCGCCAACACCGATGCCGACGCCGCCACCACCGATGCCGCCGATACCGAGGCGATAACCGTTTTGCCAGCGCACCATTTCGGCGAACTCGTAGTCGCGTTTCTTCATGGCCAGCGCCAGCATGTCAGCCGTCATCGGGCCCTTGGTCGAATTGAGCGGTTGCCATGGCGTCTTCTTCTGGTTGTCCAGATCCATGGCGTTCCACTTTTTCTTCAGCTTGTCTTTCGCATCACCGATCAACTTTTCGCCGAGCGGCGTCTTCGCCAGCGCCGGCATGTTGTCTCCGCGACGCTGGTAGGCGGACGCCAGATTGGGATCGAGCTCAATGGCCTGGTTGAAGTCGGTGTGCGCCTTGTCGGCTTTCTCCAACTTGGCGTAGGCTTGTCCGCGGCCGTTGTAAGCGTCGGCGCTCTTGGGGTCGAGTTGCACAGCTTTTGAGAAGTCGATTTCGGCGTCCGCATAGTCACCCTTCGCCAGGCGCGACATTCCGCGTCGCACGTAGTGGTCGGGGTTGTTTGGATCGCTGCGGATGGCGGCGCTGAATCGATCGCTGCCCGAGGTGTCGACAACGATGTCGCGCGGCTGACGCGCCAGTCGTTTCAGCAGGCCTTCCGAACTGCCTCCAGCGCCTTCGACAAACGTCTGATCCTCCGGCGAAAGCCGATTGAGCGGGATCTCGTACAGCTTTCCATTGCCGGCAAGTCGAACGACCACCTTGTCGCCAAGCTTGCGGACGAACTCCGCTTCGATCTGGCGATCGCCGGATGAATCCGTCCAAGTACGGGCGCTGGCTTGACCAGCAAAGATCACAAGTTGCCCTACGCAGATTACAGCGAGCGCCAACCCTGTTCCTAGCAACCTCATCGTTCACCTCCAATTCGACCGAAACTGCAACCCGCCTAGTATATCGACTGGGTCTTCTCCGTCCAAGGAAGGAAGCCCCGCGCAGGAGGCCTACCTTGTTCTGGATGCTTCGGGTTTTAGCATCCGGAATATTGCGGCCATCCTGATTTTTCCACCGATTCTGACGAACATCGCATGCCGATCAACCCTCCCGCGTCGCTGCCAAAGACGAGCAGGTGGGCGGTGACGATCGCGCCTGCCGAGCGAACCGGCCCGCCCAGATCGGTGGTCCATTGACAGCGGCCTGAACGATCGACGGCGTGCACAAACCCAGCATTGTCACCGACATAAATCATTTCGTCGTCGCCCAACACGGGCGTCGACTCGACAGCGCCGCGAGTCTGATACTCCCACAAAACCTGCTCGGTCTTGGGGCAGACAGCGACGAGCAGTCCGCGATCCGCACGGCCCCGCTGGATGATGGATACCCCGACAAAAACCTGGCCCGCTCCATCGATCACAGGAGAACCCAACATCTGGCCGCCAATTCGCAACCGCCAATCAAGCGCCCCCGTGTCGTGGAAAGAGTAGAGAAATTCGTCTCGACCGGCCACGATCAGCCGCCGTAACGGCGACCAGGCGAGCGCCGAGTTGATGAACCACTCGGTCTTCCCCTGCCCTTCCCAATGGTCCCAGCAGTTTTTTCCTCGGCGGCCAGACAACTCGATCGCGTAGACAAACCCATCCTCGCCGCCCACGTACAACTTGCCTTTGTCGATGAACCCCGTGCAGTCGAACTTCTGCCGCGACCGCACGTAGTCCCGCTGCAGGTTGCCATTGAAATCCACTTTGCAGATTCCGCCCGTATAGCAACTGATGTAGATCGTTCCGTCGCGGTCCACCAACGGCGACGCCCACCCCAGAGGTTCGCCCACGTCGACGGGCGCCCACAAGGCTTCGCCTCCGCTGGACAGGCCGTGCAACTGGCCGTCTCCGCTGTGCACAAAGACGCGCTGCTCGCGCTCGTCCCACGCGACGCAACCCGGCGCGTGTTTGGCGAGCGGATGGCGCCAAAGCACTTCGTGCTTCTCGTCGGCGCACTTCACAGCCACCAGGTTCTCACCGACAGCGGCGAACAACACCCCTTCGCTGTTGTAAGCGACCCGGTTGCGAAGCGGCATCAATTGTTCACCCTGCCCGGGCAGAATCTGAGGGTAACGCCAAAGCACTTCACCTGGAGACTTCGCCCGTTCGGGTGCGGGCGCCGCCGGTTCGCTGGGCAAGGTCTCCGGAGAACTCGGCGCGGGCGCATGCGATACCGGCGGATCGATTGGTTCGGGTTCCGGTGCGGGCGAGGTTACCAGAGGCGCAGGCCTTTCGTGGCTCGGCTCCGGCGAGGGCTCCGGCGCCGGCGGCTCGATCGGTTCTGGTTCAATTGGCGGCGACTCGGGCTCAACCGCTTCCACCTCTTGCGCCGATTGACTGGACCCCGCGGGCATCGCCCGTTCGGGCGGCGCGGCCGCCTGGGGAGCCGGTGTAGGTTCGGCAGCCGCGGAGTCGGTTGCGGCGTCGACTGGTTCAGCACTTGCGGACTCGACGGCTTGCCCCGCGGCGGGCTCAACTTGAGGCGGATCGGGGACGATTTCTGGCGCCGCGTCATCGATCACCAAGTCCGCCGACGACGCGGACACTTCGTCGGGGCCTTCGCCCGGCGGCCAAACGTGGTTGGCGTCCGCCGACTCCGCGGCGGCAACAGGAGGCGCCACCGGCGCCGGCTCGGGCGGCAGCGGGGCCGGAGTCGGCGGACCCTCCACCGGTTGCAACAATACAGGCTCCTCCGGAGGCGCAGTCGGGGGAGACGGCGACGAGATGGGCGCGGATGCGCTTGGAGCCGGAGCGCTTGGAGCCGGAGCGTTTGGAGCCGGAGCGCTTGGAGCCGGAGCGTTTGGAGCCGGAGCGCTTGGAGCCGGAGCAACCGGAGCCGGAGCAACCGGAGCCGGAGCGCTTGGAGCGGGAGTACTTGGAGCCGGCGGTTGGAGCGGCGCGGCGGCTGGCGGAATGGAAGCGGGAGTCGCCGGTGCGGACGGCGCGACACCACCTGGGGGCGGCGGTGGCGGAAGCATCCCCGAACCGCCGGGCAATGGGGCGGAAGGTTCGGGGGGCGTCGCCGGAGTCGGCGCGGACGGCGGCTGAGTCGCGCTCGCCGCCGCGGCGCGAAACAACCCGACGCGTTGCGCCCCGCAGGCGTCGCACTTAAGCGGAGCGGTGAGCCGCTTGACTTCCACGCCGCAGTTATTGCAAACGAACTTCTGCAAACCCATGACTACCGCACCGATACGCTGGCTTTGGTGTAGACCTTGCCGTTTTCACGCAACACAACCCATCCGAAAACATCGATTACTTCCATGCCGCGTTGTTTGGCGTGGTGCCGCGCGGAGTCGAATCGATCACCCGGTTGCACCATTTCAATGCGGTTGTTGACGCCGTGAGAATCGCATTGACGCAGGACCGACGCGACCACCGCATCGCGAAAGGCGTCGGGCCGACCGGCCGACTCCGGCCGCCAGCGATAGTAGGCCTCGCCGATGTCCTTGAGCAGTTGAGCCATCCGTTCGATGGTGGCCGACCGAAACACGAGCAGCTGTCCGACCAGTCCGATGGCGGCCGGCTCGCCGGACCAGACACCGTTGAGCAGCGCTTGGGAATCCGCCGCGACATTGTAATCCTCGGCCAACTCGACTCCGAGCAGCGAGTTGGCGATCCCGCCGGGTGTGGCCATGGTGACTTGCTGCGGAGCGACTTGCCGCGGAGCAGGTGCGACCGCCGGCGCGGGCTCGGGCGGCTGAGTTTCTACGGCGGGCGGCGCCGATTCGGCCGCCTCTTCGGCGGCGACGTTCGCCGCTGATCGAGTCGACGAATCGTCGTCGGCCGCGGAGCCGGCGGATTGTTCGAGCAAGGATGCGATCGCGTCCTTGACCGCCCGCAACTCCTCGGCCGTACGTTCCTCGATCCGCCGCACGGCGTCGACGACTTCATTCAACGACATTTCGATCGCCGGCGATTGGGACGGTTCTTCTTTCTGCACCACGTGATCACTCATCGCTTCTCGTGCTTTCGTTTCTTAATGGCGTGAACGGCGACCGAATGCGCAGTTAGTCGATTTCGATATTGTCCAAGCCGCCGGTGTCCAAGAAGAATCGCTCATCGACGATCGTCCGCCATTTGAACGTGACATTCTCTTCCAGCACGGCGGGCTCACCGGCGACCATGCCGGTCACGGAATCGACCTCCAGATTCTCCTCCATCTCGTCGGTGGCCTGATTCCGCCGAATGCGAACGGTCACGTCGGTTTCACCGATCCGTCCGTCGGCGTCCATCCGCAACACGTAGATCGGACTCGCTTGAGCTTCTTCGTCGCCGACCATTTTGCGGCCGATCAGCACGCGTTGAGCCTTGGTGTTGAATTCGGTCCACTCGTCTCGAGTGTCCTCTTCCACGGGCTCGAACAGAATGCGCTCGTCGCGGATGATGGAAGTCGATTCGGTCATCACGCCCCAGAAGTAAGTGTTCTCCGTTTGTTTGCCCCGCATCGTGTAGGTGAACTGGGGCAGCATGCCGTTGCGGGCCAGGAATTCGATCGCCGCCCCCACCACCACCGCACTTTTCGGATCGACGATCAAACCGGGCGCGTGCCCTTTGGCGTCCTGGTAGGGATACCAGTTCCCGGCGTAGTGGTTGAACATCGGCACGATCCGCGAACTGGGCAACGGCACATAGGTGCGGACCAGTTTTTGCAAGTACTCGAGTTTCGACGGCTGGCCGGCCAACAACACCACATCCGTTTCGTGATCGACGATGCGGCTGCAGAAATCAAACAGCAAGTCGTCGAACACCTCGTGCACCAATTGCTCGAAAACACCCTTCTCGTACCGCAGTCCGAGCGGCTGTTGGATGTTGTAGTAGCCGATGCCGCGGAGCTGATTGCAGACTTGTTCCAGCGACTCGAGAACAGCCGGATCCACGATCTCCGGATCGGTGTGCGACAGCTCGGCTTCTTCGTCGCCGTCCACCGCCATCTGCAGGTAGCTTTCGGCGATCGGCACAAAAATGCGATTGGTCCAATCGATGCGGTCCGAGGTAAATCCGCGATTCTTGGGAACTTCCGGACCGAACAACAACAACACATCTTCCGCTTCGATTCCCAGCGCGTCGGCGAACGCCGGCACGACAACTTTCTCCAGCAGCCGCTTGACCAGTTGATCTCCGGCGACCGAGATACCGTCTTGGTGGAGGACCTGGCCGTGGATCGAATCGTCGATGCCCGGTTGAAAGGTGTACTTGGCGATCATCAAGTCGGTCGTGCCGCCACCGATGTCGATGCAGGCGATCCGCAGCTCCTGCTCGATATCCGTCTCTTCCTCCGCCGTGCTCGCCCCACCGGCGCGGCCGCCTCCGGGGCGGTTCAGACGACCTCGGTTGCGCCGTCGCCCGGCGGACACGGCTCCCTGTTCGGCCGGTCCCTGTTCGCTCGACGCATCGTCGTCGCCGCCTCCGCCGTTGAGCTTCCGCTTGGTGCGGCTCAACGCGTTGAACCAGAGGCGGGGATCTTGGCCCAACATCTGCAATTCACTCCAGATGTAGGTCAAGTGGACAGCGCTGGCTTCGTCGATGCTGAGCTTCAGCGTGGGCGCTTGTTTTTGCGACTTGCCCAGCGTGCGGCAGAACATCTCGATCGCCTTCTGCACTTGCGAACCGAAGCGTTCCCGCTCCAACTGGAACATCCCGCTGGGGAATGTCAGCGTCACGCTGCGAATCTCGCGCGACCGCGCCGGATCGCTGGTGTGGCTGCGGTACGTTTCGGAGTTGACGTGCGTGTACGCTTGGCACAGCAACTCGTACATCGCCACGACCATCATCACGCGGGGCGCGTGCTGCGGTTTGGTCGGAGCCTCCGGGGCGTAATCGTCATCCGTCATCTCCTTCTCGTCGAGCAGTCGATCGCGATCGTCCTCGAACAGGAACTTCAGCGCGGAGCCTTGCAGCTTGGCGGCGAACACATTCGTCTCGCAGCGATCGTGGGGATCGGCCATGTACCAGAAAGCGCCCTCCAACCAACTCGGGTCGTCCGCCCACAAATAGCGTTTGGGCGAGCTGACGCCTAGACGAAAGTCGCCCTTGGCGTGCATGATCTGACTGACGTCGTACACCTCCTGGCCCATCCGCCCGAGGGAGAGGTCGTCGAACAGGGGCGGGCGGATCTGCGCCTGCCGCTCTTTGGTGACTTGCTTCGTCTTGCCGAGCAGCCCTTTCACCGTTTCGCGATAGTATTCGGTCTTCATGCGAGTTTGCGCCGGGAGGTAGGGCGCGTTGCACCACCTCGTCTTGGACGAGATCCACCGCGCGCTGGGTTTCCCGACGTCCTCGCCCTCATCGCTAAACGCGTCGAACGTGAAGCGATTGGCCAACTCGAACGGCGTCATCTTGGGTTCTTGGGCCACCTCGCCGGACATCTCCAGGAGCAACGCGCCGGTGCGACTGTTGCCGAAGTCGATGACTATGTGAACCGGCTTTGCTTCGCCGGCGGTGGCGGTCGACGCGCGGAGCGTCAAGTCGACCGGCGGAACGCCTTGCAGCACGGCGCCCTCGCGGTCGATCAGATCCTGCAGATGGATGATGAAATCGCCGTGCAGTGAAGTGGGGTCGCAGAAAAAGCCGACTTCGGGGTCGCCCATCGTGGTGTCGACCGCCAGGAACAACTTACTGGCGTGCGACTGCAAGATCTGCCACTGCACAAAAGGGAAATCGACAACGGTCGGTTCCTCTTCACCCGCCTCTTCGTCGGGCGGTTGCAGGCAACGGGTGTACTGCCAACCGTAGCCGATCTGCGAAGTCGTGTAGCGTCGACCCGTCGGTAAGGGTACGCAAACGACCTGGACACCCGTGTTAGCAAACAGAATCTGCATGATTTTCCTTCACCATCCGCGAGGCCCCCGCCCGCGCACACGCCATTCAACCGGTGATTTGTTACTGATACGGCTCCAACAATTCAATCAGCGCCTCGTTGCCGGGCGGGATGTGAACTTCCGAACCGGCTCCGGCGGCGAGCACTTCGCGCAAGCGACCGCGCCAGCGTTGGACAACCGGCTCCATCAAGCCGAATTCTTCGCCGTTGTTTTCGTCGATCTCCCGCAACGCCTCGTTGCTCGGCCCCGGATTGGTCACCAAATCGTTGAGCAGAATGCGGACGTACTTCCGCCGCGCTCGCCGCTTGGCCGCTTCGTCGCGGAGCTTGAGCCCGACCACCTTCAGCAATTGCTCCGAAACCTCTTGAAACACTTGGGGCGAGCACAGGTAATCGCGGAGGTAGCGGGTCATCGCGGCGAAGTCCTCTTCGCTCAGCCAGGGACCGCCGAACTCCTGCTCCGACGTGTGCTCCTTCCACGCATTGGGCGCGTTGATCGTCGCCCACTCGTGCAAGAATTCCTGCAGGTACTTGGGGAATCGGCGGTCGATCGAGTCGGGACGTCCGGGCCCGCCGGTCGCCGGCATGTCGGCGAAATCCGATAACCCGAACTGCTCGCCCTCGTCAAAGCCCAGCGACTGCTGCAGCGCCTGAACTCGTTCATAGATCACTTGGCTGTCGGACAGCAGCCAGTCCATCACGCGCTCGGCGCAGCTGATCCGTTTTTCGCGATCGACGTTCGAGTCGGGATCGATCGCCCAGCCAGAACCGAGCTGCATCAATCTCGAGAAAGTCTCCCGCACTCGTTGTTCCAGCTGGTCCTGCTTCCGCTCAGCCGTGGTCACATCGCGCCAACCGGAACTGATCAACGACATGCAGCCGTCGTCGTCGCGCATCGCGGCGGACCATTTTTCACTCGGTAAGCTGACGTGTCGCTGGACGAGTTCAGCCCGTTCGAAGGCGACGCCCGCGTGTTGCCACTTTTCGACTCCCTCCTTGTCCTGCTGTTCCGCGTCCGCGTCCCAAGTGCCCGGATAGCGAATCGGGTAAACGTTGGTGAACGGTTTCCCTTTGCCGCCGAAGTCCGTCATCACCGGACCGAGCGCGTCGGCGAGCTGCGACAGCCGCGTTTCGTACAACCCGGGCATCGCAAACTCGTCCCGGTTGCGAAACTCCTCGTCGATTCCCGTCACGCCCAAGAACAACGCGGGCAGTTTGTCTTTCACTTTCTCCGGCCAAACGTCGTCGCCATAGCGAGCTCGTCCCCACTTGTCGACGTGGAATTTCATCTGCGCGGTGACTTCCAAATTGCCGCCTCGCGCCAACAGCAACAAGGTCTGGATCTGCAGCTCCTCCGTGTACCGCTCGAACAGGTACGCCACCTTGCCTCGCTTGACGATCTCCATTTGCTCGTCGAGCGTATCGGCCGAAATCCGCTTGCCCTGCTCGGCTCCCTGCCGCCCGGCCCTCATTCCGGGCACGTCGAGAATATCGATCTGCTCGATCACCTTCCGCCAGTCTTCGCTGAGCCGGTGAGGCAAGATGGGAACGACGAGTTCGAGCATGGCGGCCTGGATCGTTTCCAGGTCTTCGTTGCCGCCGCCGGCCCCCGGGTGGTACTGCAAGACGTGCCAGCCGTTTTTCTCGGCCAGCCGGAAGTCCTCCCAGTCGACGCGTTTGAAACATCGGCTGGCCCGTCGCTCATGCACCTTGTTGCGTTGGCTGTCGAGCAAGAATCGCACGCCGGCCCAGTGAGTCAAGATGGCCGGATCGCGATCATCGGAAGTCAACGTGGCGAGAAAGTCGTTGATTCGCATGAACAGTTGCGTCAACGATCCCCAGTTGTCCCAAAACAGATTCGCGCCGATTGCGATATAGCCGTCCTCGGACAGCGGGTACCGGGAGAGCAGTCCGTTGACGACCGCCTCCTTGCTTTGGAAGCCGCGGCGATCGCTGTTGTGCATGTAGGCGTAGGCGTCCAACAAATCCATCCGCCAGCGGCGATCGACTTTCGTCGCCCCGTACCGCCGCGCCGTCTCTTCGAACAAGGACTCGAGTTGATCTTGGGTCCAGGTGTGATTGGCCGATACGCATTCGACGGAGAAGCCTCGCGCCAGCACGCGCAGCCATTGGGCGCGAGTCAGCGCGCGAACCATCACCGGATACTCGGGCGCCGGACTCTCGGCGATCCGATCCTTTGTCGTAAACCTGGTCACCAAGGCGGTCGCTTCGTTCGAACCGCTTTGCGGGTTGAGGTCATTGTCGAAGGAGAGGTGTTGAAAATAAGCGGGCTCGCCATTCTGTTCATCGCGACCGAGCGGGCTGTAATCGTCGCTGCTGGGAACGAGCACACGGCCGACAAACAGGCTCTTGCCGACCTGCGACGGCCCGTAGACGGCGGCCGCCACCGGCACCTTGGCGGAACTGTAGAGGTTCGACGCCAGCCGCCGCAAACGGGTCAATTCAAACTCGTCGCTCTCGCCGATCGGCAAGAGGTCGCGGGAGCGACGGTCGTCGTTGAACTCGGCGACCCAATCGGCCAATTCGGTCGCCAGTTGCTCCGTGCGCTCGGCCAAGCGGATAATCCGAAGGTCGCGATCGTCTGGAAATCCCACGTTCTGTCACCTGTCTCGTGTTAGTCCCACGGAATTGTGCAAAGTGCGGCGGACATCGGAACCGAAAGGCTCATTTGATTTGGCTGTCGTCCGGAAGCGTGAGCGTCTTGACAAAAGCTTTCGTCTCGTCGGCGATTTGCCGCTGAACGACTAACTCAAAGTCGCGACCGGTGGGCTTATCAAAGGATGCGGTCGTGATCGTGTCGGAGATCACACCCGGCTCGCAACGCACCCAATTCGTGTCCGACGGCTCCTCGCCCGGCACGACGATGCGATAGAGACCGGTCGACGTCACCGACAACCGCACCTTGGCGTAGATCTGGTCGTCGCGGGCGTGGTACGTGGCCGTGGCGATCCGCACCGGTTCGACAAGTTGCCCCGACTCGCCCAAGATGACTCGCGATGACGTGCCGTCGAGCCGCCGGACGACCAATTGGTCTTCCTGCGTGATCGGATGCTCGAGAAAGTGCTGGCGGATGCGGTCGGGCGACCAACCGTCGAAGACCGTGTCGTTGACGCCCGTAATCACCGTCCCCGGAGCAAGACCCGATTTGATCAAGATGTGATCCGACGCCAAGCCCTCGCCGATCACCGGGTGGGAGCCGCGAAACACCAAACCGCGTCCCACGTACGAGCCGACGTTGAGATCCAACAGCGGAATCGGCGGGTACGTCATGAACTCATTGTTGTCGGCGACGACCAATCCGACCCCGCCCGTGCCCACCACTTCAACCAACGCATCGGCGACCAGGAATTCGCCCACCCGCGCGACCAGACGTTGGGCGCGCGGCGTCGGGGCGTGAGCCGACAAGTAGAGCGTGCCGCGATCGAATGACGCGTACTCCGACAGCGGTTGCGCCTCCCAAGTCAACGACTGCGGCGCCAACTCGATCGACCGGCCGTCCGACGTGCGCCCCACGACCTTCACCAGTCGCCGCTGCCCGGGCTTGAGCACGATGCGATCGGGATCAATCCAAATGTCGGCGTACTCAGTCGTCCCCACATTGACGCGCACCGTGTGAGACTTGCCGTTATAGGTAAAGGTGATGTCGGTCGAGCCGATGCCGTTGGCGACGATGTGTTCGTTGTGCAGTGGAATGGCCACCGCCGGATTGGAACTCGTCGCTTCGATCTTCGTCAGGTCGTCGCAGATCACGTCGAGGTGAAAATACTCGTACAGAGCCAAGTTGATTTCACGAGGCGAGACTTCGAACTCGCCCGACGGCAAGCCCGACACCGAAATCGCCGCCTTGGCGGACAGTTGATTGAAGCTCGCCTTCAACTCGCCCGATCCCGACTCCCGAGCGATGAACGTCGCCAAGTCGACGTCGCCGAGGTTTTCTGGAGAAACATCGAGATTCAATTTGGAGGAGCCGACCACCGAGTACTCTTTGCCGTCCTCATCGACAACTGTCGTTTCGACCTCGGCTTTTTGAAGGCGGCGGAGCGCCGCGGGCGACGCGTCAACTCGCATCGCCGTGAACTCGATGGCGTCGACCGACAATTCGACCTCCGCCGTCAACGGCTCGGCGAACGCATCCTTTTGAAGTTTCGCCCGCAACACGGTCTTGCCGACTTTGACGCCTTCGACATAGCCGTCGTGCAGCGCGGCGAACTCTTTGTCGGCGACCTCCCAATCGACCTGATCGGTGACATCCACTTCCTCACCGGCCTCCGAGGCTCCGACCGCTTTGAGCTTCACCGTTGTCCCCAGCCCCAGATGGATCGCTTCGGGCACAATCGCCAGCGACGTGGCCGGTCCAGCGGCGGCCACATCGACAATGACGTCCTTCACGCGATCGCCGTACCGAAAGGTCACCAGCGTCTTGCCCGCCCCGCGGGCCTTGGCTTTCGTCCCCGATGCGAACTCTAATATGCGGCGGTCATGAGAGAGAGCCAGCGTTCCCTCGGTCACATCGCTCTTGAAGAAAAAGTAACGCCGTTGCTCGACTTCAAACGTGACCTCTGATCCGGCGGATCCACTCCAGGACTCCGGAGTGACAACTAGCTTGGGTTGGCCGAGTAATAAGAGGAGGGCCAGCAGGAGGACTCCAATCAATCCCGCTGTCAACAGCCGTCCGGCGCTGAACGCGCCGCCGCCGCCGACGACCCCTGCTCCCGCACGTCGCGAAACAGTTGCGCAGCCGGGGCAGATCGCCTTCGTACCCGTGCGTTGGACGAACAGTTGGTGGCAGTCTTCATCGCCGCAGATATGTGACTTGGACGGTTGCTGATCGAGACGTTGAAAGCCCCAACACCAGACCAACCGCCACGGCTCGCCCTCGGTCCGGTACTTGAACAGAAAGCACTCGAAGTCGTTGGCCTCGGGGTCTTGTGCGATGTCGCGGATCGTTTTCGTCGCCACGCGATGCAACGACTGTTCGCCCGACGTTTCCGGCCGCGCTTTGCGCAGTTTGGCCTGCAGATCTTCAAACTCCTCGTTGAGCCCTTTCTGCAAATCGGCGGGCGTCACCGAGGCCAGGGTGAAGCGCTCCAACCGCGAGCCGTCGCGTCGCAGATGGAAGGAGACCAGATCCGGCTGCTCCCAGAACGGTTCCGCCGCGTAGTCGCCAATCCACTGGCGAAGAATGGCAAAGTTGGCCCCCGACTCATCCAACATCCCCAACCCGGGCTCGGTTGCCACATGCTGGAAGTCGCGGGCGGATTTGGATACGTCGACTCGGAAGATTCGACTGGCCATGGATATGTCGCAATTCTTTAGCGGAAAGGATGTTGCGTTTCGATTCTATCGTCGGTTGAGGCTCGTCATCAAGCGGCCGGCCCAGCGATAAGTGGCCCGTGCGGCGTCGCGGCGCGGTCGAGCGTCCGGTGTAGCGCCGATCCGCGAACTTGTCGGACGAGCGGATTAGCGCGCCGGCGGGCCCCCAAATCGGCGCGCACCGCGCCAAACTTAGAACGCTCTGGCACGCCCAAAGTACCCAACCGTCGAGAACGGCCAACACTACTTTCGGCGGCGGCGATCGCGGCGGAGGCGTTTGAGCAGGCGGTCGGACGTCTCTTGCACTTTCTCTTTGACGTCGTCGATCGACGCCTTCACGTCGTCGACCAGATCATCTAGTTCCGAGCCGGCCGGGGCCTCATCCTCGCCCTCAACGATCTTCAACAGGAGCAATGTCGTATCGTCAAACCGAATCGCATCGTCGGCGCGCAACTCGGTGATGCGCTCTTCGAATTCATCCGGCGTCATGGCCCAAAACTCGCCCCAATCCAAGTCCCGCCCCGCCTCCAACTCGCCCAGCGTCCAGACGGCCAGGGCGTCCGTGCAAAGCGCCAGGATGTCGCCGTGGCGACACTCATCGGCCAGATGCTGAAACGTCGTCGGCGTTTCTTCTTTGGAGACACTGCCGAGCATATCGGGGGTGGCGTCAAACAGATTGCTTTTTTCCAGCGGAAAGGCGCGGAGAGGTTTCCCGTCGCGAAAGTGGAACAGACAACAATCGCCGATGGCGAAACTGGTCATCTGGGCTCCGGCCGCCGTGGCGGTCAACTGGATCCACAACAGGGTCGAGTGGGCTCCGTCCTGCAACTTGGGCTTTTGATGCCAGGCGAGGACGGAGTCGTCGATGGGCTCCCGCCACAGTTCACGCAATTCGTCAAGCCACGCGGCAAACCCTTCGCGGTCGCTGACATCCGGCGGATTGCCGACGACGCCGCGCGTCAGAATCTTCGCCCACGAACCGGAAAACAGACTCGAGCTGGCTCCGTCGGCGATCGCTGCGATTCCGGTGGACGCGTCGAATTCGGCGGCGTCCTGATAGCCCTGCCGATTGCGAACATCTTTCGGCATCCAGAATGAACGGTGCTCGAAAATCATTCGCTCGCCGCCGCCTCTCTAAGCAACTCGTCGTCGACCCGGGGGCCGCCTTGAAAACGATTAGCGCAACATGACCGCGGCGCGGGTGCCCATGTCGAGAAACTTGACGAGCACCACCATGTCGGCGTTGAACGCCATGCCCCGCGCTCCCGGTTGGGCGCCGAGCCCTTCCGCCACGGCGCTTTCGAAAAAAGGCCGCGGCAACGGACTCGACATCTCAAACAGAACCTTGGCCAACTCGTCCGGCAACGCCGCGTCGCTTGACGGAAACAAACACTGTGCGGCGTTCGTCATCGAAAGGTGGCAGTTGAACAGCAGCACGTTGCCGTCCTGGGTGGCCAGCGCGCGAACCGCCTCCGCGTACGGTCGCGGATCGCTGTCCTGCGACTCCCCGTCAGTGATGTGAATGACGATCGGCGGAAAACTCGCCGGATGCTCGCGAATCCAGTTCTCGAGAATGCCGTACGCGTAATGCAGCACGTGACACATCGGCGTGCTGCCCTCCGCTTTCGGTTCGACCCAAATGGGATTGTCGGAGGGAATCTCCAGCAGTTCGCCAGTCTCGTCGTCGCGAATCTGTTGGACACTCGTTTCGATGCGGGCGGGGTGATTGCCGATGTCCGTCACGGAAACGAGCGGGCGACCGGCAAGTGGTCCGACCAGTGAGGGTTCGATAATCGGCGTCGCTTGTTGGTCAGTGCGGTAACCGATGACGCCGACATCGAGCCAGTCACGGATCCCGACGTCGCCCGACGCCCGTATCGCCATATTGTGGAGCCAACCGTTGACGGCGAAGACAAGCTCGTCGCATTTCCGCTTCTGGGAGCCGCCCAACGGCTCGACCATGGAATAGGATTGGTCGAGCAAGAAGAGCACACAACCTTTGTGGTCGCGACTGATTTCACGCGAATATGGCAAGCCAAATCCTCCTCGTTTTTGGCGGGCGACGGCTGTCGCATCCCGACTTCGCCCCGCCGCGAACTTCCAACAGCGGTCTTCAACATCAAGACCATCGGCGCGGGGAGTCGACATTATAGCGCGCGATGAGCGAGCGTGGAGGTGGGGCGGTCTACCCGTCGCGCTTAAATAGCCGCCACTTCCGCTGCGTCTTCTCGGCCTCAATGGAGCCGAGCACGACGGGCTTGGTGTGCAGCGTCTGGAAGCCGAGCGGGAAAATCCCCCAGACGACCACCTGGGCCCCGGCCCACTCTTCGTTGGCGTTGATCGTGTGCCCGCGATCGTCGGCCTCCCAGCCGCGGCGGTAGACGGTGACGTTGTACAACGCGTCCAACGTCTCTGGATCAACGCGCTCCGGAGGCGGCTCAGCGCAGACGGCGATCCGGCAGCGAATCGTGGCGAAATGATTGGGCCAGTTCCATTCCGCCCGGAAACGCCAGTCCTCCTGCCGTTGGACGCCGTACTCCTCGCCCTCACCGGCCACCTGTTCGAATTGGGTGAGCACCTCCGCCTCGGTCCAGGACGAGACGATGTTCTGATGGTGGGGAAGATCAGCGCAGATTTGCCGCAACAGCGGCAGGTCGAATCGCTCGCGGAATGTGGTCCGCTGATTGTTCCGCAGCGCGTTGATCAACGCTTGGCGGTGCTGAGCCACCTGTTCTTCGGCTTCGCGGTCCAGTTCGCTCAACCCGGCCCGCGCATTAGCGGGCAGCGGGAACCCGTCCAGGCACGAGGCGGACGCCAGTCGCTGAGCCGCGTCGCGATCCTTCGCCTCCAACGCTTGCTCTAACTCCCGCAGGGTGTCGCGGCGCCGGCTGGCCAATTCGTAAATCGTCTTCCAGCGCGACGCGGCGACGCAGTCGTCCAATTCAGGACGCCAAATCTCCAGCACGCGCTGATCGACCGCCGCCGGCGGCAACGAACTCGACAGCGACGCCAACTGGTCCAGCAACGGCTGTCGCTTGGCAGCCAAGTCGACCCGCCGTTGAAGTTGAGCGCCGAGATCTCCGACGCCCGCGCGCTTGGCTGCCTCAGCGGCGCGCAACACTTCGGACTCTGTCTGCGCCTTGGCGAACAGCTCTTGCACCCGCTGCAGCGTCCGGCTCAACGACTCCGCTTTCGCCGCCCGCTGCGCGACGAGCTCGTGGTAGACGGGCGTCAGCGCGGTGGCGATGGCGACAATCTCCCGCTCAACTTCCGGTCCGCTCGTTGAGTAGAGCTGCCGGAGTCGCTCAAATCTCTGGATCCGCTTCACGGCCGCGTCGTACCGCGCCCGTTCAGGATCCGCCGTCGGCCAGCCGTCGAAGAACGCACTGGTCCATGCAGCCACTAAATGGTGGTCGTGTTCATACGTCGGTTCGTCGGGCGCGCGAGCCGCGGCGTTGCGCCATTGCAGCCAATGAGCCTGCCGTTGCACGCGCTGCTCGACGTAGGAAGCGTATTGATCGGCGAGCGGGTGCCCGCCCTGCTGCCGCAACCGCCGCCACGTGTCAATCAGCTCCTGATCGTCCGAAGCCGCGTCCGAAACCAAACGCACCAAGAGGTCCGCGTCCTGCAACCTCCGCCAGACCACCAAGTGTTCTTTGGCGCTCGGACGGTCGCGGAGAATGGCTTCATTCGCATTCCAGGTGTCGCGCAACATATCCCACGCGCTGAGCTGCGTCGCCGATTTCAACACCTCCAACAAACGACGAACGTGCGTGGCTTCCGACGCCCGCCGGGCGATCTCGACCGCCGCCGGATAGTCGGCCAATAGTTCGGCCGAGTACAACCGCTGAAGTTCCGTTTCGTCGCCGCGCTGATACGCCTGCTCCAACGAGAGACGGCAGGCGACTCGCTGCTGCGCGGTTGCGATATGGTTCTGTAGATGCGGCGAAGCCTGCTCTCCGTACCGCATCAACCGAACCCGCTCGACCACGCGATCCCAATCCTGCGCTCGCAGCAACTCCTCGATCGATTTGCTCAGCAGCAGCACGGTCTCCATCGGCGGGGTGTTTTGCGGCGGCGACTGCGCGAACGTGAATAACTGCCGCGTCAATTCGCCGACGTGCGGGTCCGGAGACCGCATCAGCGCATAGTAGAGCTGCGACTGCTGCGGGTTCTGGAAGTCCTCCGGGCGGAACAGCAACTTGTCGTAGTTGACCGCATCGACGTAATCTCGCCACAACTGCGGCGCAACCGCCAACGCCTTGAGCGCGGTGTAGATGAGCAGCGCCGAGAAATTATCCAGATCGACCGACAACTTCGTGTTGGCGTCTCGGGCGGGGTGCTGGTAAGGCGGCAGGCCGGTCTCCAGATTGCGCCGCCCCATCAGCTCGGGCACGCCTAAGCAATCGTAGTCAACCAGCTTGAAGTGCCCTTGGTGAGTCACCATGACGTTGCCGTGCTGCAGGTCGCCGTGCACAATCTGGTTGGCCCGCAACTCCTCGGTCAGTCGCAGCCACGCCTCGGCGCCGATCGCCAGCGCTTCGGAGTACCCTTCCCGGCATCGATCGCGGACCCACTCGAACAGCGTCACTCCCTCCACCCATTGCATCACGACCATCGGGTAGAGCTTGCCGTCGGAAGCGCGGACGCCCTGTTCTTCGAAGCGGAACGCAATAATGCTGTTGAGTGATCGTCCCGCGACGAAATGGCTGCACGCCTGGTAGCGCTCGCGTCGCTCGTCACCCTTGCGATTGAAGACGCGAATCGCCACGTCCGAGCCATCGGGCTTGGTCGCTTTGTAAACGGTCGCGAAATTGCCGGACCGAGGCTTGGGCTGTCCGAGATGGTCGAGCTCAATCGTCGCTTCGCGCAATTGCGGATCGCGAAACGCCACGCGAGGCGTTTTGATCATGCGGCTAAAGTCAGAGATCAACGGCCACGACATGGGCGGGGCGACTACGCACGGCGAAGGGATGAGACTCACAGGCAACTAACATCTTGAACCAATCGACGCCCGTTCAGCAACGGGGTGCGAGACATTTCCGCCGTTTCACTCCGTCGGATGGACTGGCCTGCGGCCCGGAACATCGTCCGCCCGCCATCTCGCTCCTACGCCAACCGCCGAACGCCTATCTCAAGCAGAAACAGCGCGATGCCGCACATCGCGAGCCACCTCCACATCGGCCAGGCTCGCGGTACGGGAGCGGTGTGCGGCTGGATCTCGGCGGCGGCGGATTTCACCTGCGTGTCGGCCTGTCCAGCCACCCATTGCAGCATCGCGATGTCCGGACCCGGTTCGAGCAAGTGGCGATCGTAGCCCCGATGCGCCTCGAGTTCAGCCGTTCGCGAGCGACCGTCCGGCGTCAGCACAGTCACGGCGACCGTGAGCGGTCCAGCCGCGTCGGTCGTCACGACGGTCGCCCACCAATGCGGTGCTGTCTCGACCATGTCGTAGGGCTTCGAGCCAATCTGCGCCGATACGCTCTCCCACGGTTGGTCCGCTCCCCAGCTGTCGACTTGAACCTCAAGTCGATCACCGCGCCACTCGATCGTGATGGGCAGCGGCGTCGAGTCGGACGGCCGTGACAATACAGCCGCCAGCGACGTCCACATCGCCGAATACGCCGGCCACGCCCGCCACTGTTGGCCGAACAGCGCCTCGCCAGGCGCCGTGAACACGGCGACCGCTCCCGCTCCGTGCCGGCGCCAAGCCAGCAACGGATCCCCCGCTCCCGCCAAAAGCACCAGTTCCGCATCGGGCTTGGGCTGAGTCACCGTCAGTTTCCGCAGGTCGGGAGCCCGCGACAAATCAACGCCCGGCAAACCTCGCAACTCGAAACTCTCCCAAGATGTCTGCGGCGTCGCTGAGACCGCGCTGCGAGCCTCTTTTTCGAGCACCGTGGGCAGGTCTTGCGGATCTTCGCAGTGATGGTGCCGTCCGCCGGCGATCTGAGCGATCTGTTGCAAGACGATTTGCTCGGCGCCCGAACTGATCGAAACCGTTCCCACCGTAATCTTCGCGTCCGCACACGCGCGAGCGATTTCGTCGAAGTCGCCGGGTGACGAAATGCCGTCCGTCAACACGATGATGTGTTTGCGATCGGCGACCGTTTGCTCCAATGCCAAGTAGGCCTTCTCGAGCGCCGGATACATGTTGGTCACGCCGGCGGCGACCAGCGTGTCGATCCGCTGCAACACGGCGCTCTTGTCTCCCGCTGCGCCGATTGGGCTGACCCAGAGACTCTCGTCGCCGAACGCGAGCACGCCGACCCGATCATCAGCGTGAATCAACTCAACCGTCTTCTGGGCGGCCTGCTTGGCCAAGCCGAGCCGGTCGTCCTCGAGCATCGACTCGGATCGATCGACAAGCAGCACCATCGCCACTCGCTGGCGGCGCTGTTCGGCCTCCTCGGTGGCCGCGGAAACGGGCAACCACGCTTCCCACCCCGAGTTCTCCAGCGAGTTCGCGGCGAACAGCTCGTCGCCGCCGGCGATGAACAATCCGCCACCCCGCCGCACGTACTGTTCGGCAAACTGTCTCTGCTCTTCCGTCCACTGGTCGGCTCCGTCGAGAGCCAAGATCAGATCGTAGCCGAGCATTTCGGACAACGTTCCCGGAAACTCGCCCGGCCGGCAGCGATAACCGTGTTGGTCGAGAAACTGAGCCGGTGTGGAGCCCCCGCCGCCGGCGACTAAAACACTCAACGGCGGTGATGCAGTCCAGCGTCCGCGCACCGTGTTGTTCGTCTCGACGCCATCATCCGCCGAGTGAAACTCAACCCGAATCGAGACTCGATCACGGCCCGCCGCGGGGGTCTCCCAGGCGAAGGTCTGGAGCCCTCGACGCAATGTCACGGCCTGATCCAATGTCTGTCTTTCGTCGACGAACCAGCGCAGCGCTCCACGCAATTCGCCGGACGACGACAATTCGGCGCTGACGGCGATCGTCCCCCGCGGCGTCGAGTGGTGTCGCATCAACAGGCGTCGGACGGCCGCGTCGCGGACCCGCCCCACTTCCAGCACGGCGCTCGCTTGCGATTCATCGCGGGAAGCCGCCGCCAGCGAGCCGTCGGCGTCGCGACCGCGCGACTCCAACACCAACTGCAACGGCTCTTCATCAGCGACCGAGCCGGCAGCCACCGCCAGCGCGCGGGCGGGATCGCCATCGGTGAATAAGGTTTCGTCGACGTCGTCCGGCGGCGATGACTCGTCGAGCTCGATCAACGGCCCCCGCTCGCGCAGCAATATCGTCCGGCCGCTCGTGATCTCGTCCCGCCAAATCGGTTCGCCCAGCGAGACGGCGATGGCGATGCAGCCGCCCGCCCGCAGCGCGACGACCGCCCAGGCCTTGATTCCGCTCTCCTCAGTCCTTCGCCTGACGACCTCGAGCACGACGACCACGATCGCAACGGCGATCAGCGCGAGCCTCAGCGGGTGCTGCCACGACAGCCCAGCGGCGCACAAGGCGGTTTGGTTCGAGGTGAGTTGTGTCAGACCGGCCAGCATCGCGGGCTCCTAAATGGTCCAGCCAAATTTGCGCATCGCCCACTCGACAACTTGCAGCAAGATCGCCAGGCAAGCGAACCACTGCCACAACGCCGTTCGACTTCGCGGCGTGTACAGCGACTGATCGTCTTCAATCGACGTCCAGTCCATTTCGCTTTCAACTCCCGCCATCAAATGCACTGGCGTCGGCGCGCCGCCGATCCGCCACTCGCCGACTTGCCCCGTCGGGCGCACGAAGCTCGCGTCGGCCGGCGCGTCGATGCCGGTCGCGTCGGGCGCTTGCACGCTGACCGGTCCGTCCCCAGGAGGCAGTGCGATCGCCTCGCCAAGGCGATGAGCCCGGTAGATCGTCGGTGTGAAATCGGCAAAGCGATCGATCGCGCGCGCGGCGACCTCTTCCGCCAACTCTCTCAGCTCCGGAGCCGCGCCTTCCAACGGAGCGTGCCAGACCAAGCGCTCGCCGTCGTCCGTGCGGATCAAAGTGCAGACAGGCGCGTTCGACTCGCTGGCCAGCACCACGATCGGCTCGACCCCCGCGGCGAACTCCAACTGCTCAACTCGCTCGACGGTGACGCCGGACAGATCGACGCCCGCGGTCAAGGAAGACGTCGGACCTTTGACAACGGCCTCCGATTTCAGCGGCGACAATTGGAGCGTCGTCCGCCACGTCCAGTACATCGAATCGTATCGCGGGGCGATCCAAACGTCGCCGTCCTGCCCGTCTCCGCCGGTCGGACTTGGAGGAACGACCGTGAGGACTTGCGGTTTGTTGTCGAGATCGTCTCCGGCTGCAGCCCAGAGCTGTCGATCTCGCCATTGGCTCCAGTCCGCTTCATCGCCGGCGATTGCCAGAGCAACTCGACGGGGCGGCGGCAAGAAGACGGCCGCTTGGTTGTCCGCCAGCAGACCGTCGTCGCCAAGAATCTTGATCGAGAGGATTCCACCTTGCGGGGCCGTCACTCGTCCTCCACCCAAACCGCCCTCTCCGATCGACTCGTGGCGGGAAACTTGTTTTCCGTTGAGCGAAACCTGGCAGTCAACCGGTTTGCTCCCCCCGAACGACTGGATAGCGAATCGGAACTCGTAATCCTGATCGGCCGGCGACGATCGGCGAGCCGCCAAGTTAGCGACGGCCCAGTTTTCGCGGGCGGGATCGGCGGCTGCCGCATCCAACCACTGGACATTGGGGAATCGGTTGAGGGCCACGCCCTGTCCGTCGGTTGCGATCACGATGCGGGCGTTGTCGAACGACTCGGCGGCCGCGGTGGCTATCTCAAACGCGCGGCGTAGATTTCCCGTTGCGGTCTCCGCTTCGATCGAATCGATCGCTTGCGCGAGCCGCTGTCGATCGCCCGTCATCCGCTGCACGACGCGGGTGTCTTCACCCATCGCCAGCACCGCCGCCCGCTCGTACAAACCCAACGACTCAACCACGCGTTTGGCTTTTTCTTTTGCTGTCTGCAGCCGACTCGGTGCACCCGCCGACATCGTCGCCGACGCGTCGATAATCAGGAACACGTTGCGGCTGTTGTCCTTGCCGGTCGCCCAAAACGGCTCGGCCAGCAGCAGCGCGAAAGCCAGCAGCATGGCGACGTGAATGGCGCACGAGAACCAACGCGACCAACGCGACCAGGTCGAACGGCGCTCCAGCGCCGCCCGCCACAAGAAGAGCGCTCCGACAGGTTGTCCGCGGCGACGACCGCGCCACAGGTACATCGCGACTATCAGCGCGGCGGCGGCAAACCAGATCAGCGATGAGGGGTGTGCGAATTGCATCAGGCTCCCCCTCGGCGAAACGATTGATGCAACCTCGTGAGCCGCGCGATCGCCTCCGCCGGCCGCGACGCCGAGGAAGTCTGCAGAAGGCCGACCGAGGCCCGCCGACAGAGCCTCCGCATGCCGGCGCAGTACTCGTCGAACACGTCTCGATAATGAGCCAGATCTTCGCGGGAGAGGACGGCCCCGACTCCACTTCCCGATTCGGGATCCCGCAGTTGAAAGTTGCCGAGCAAGCTCGGGTCCGCCTCGTCCGGCCCGAAGACTTGAATCAGCAGCACATTGCAACGATGTCGGCGGAGACGACGAACGGCTTCGTCAAAATGGGAGTCGCGCGAGTGGAAGAGGTCGCTGATCACAATCAAGGTTCGGCCCGCTGGATGCCGCTCGGTGACCCACCGAGCCATCGTGCGAAAGTCGCCCGGTTCGTCAGCCGTCGTCCATCCGTCTAACTCGCCCGCCACCGCGGGCTCCGACGACGGGCCGCGCCACGGGCCGCCGGGCCGCAGAGACGACTGAGCGAACGCGCCCATCCACACCGACTCGCCCGACCGGATCGCCAGCTGGCCGAGCGCACCGACAACTCGCCGAGCAAAGTCCCATTTGCCCGCCCCTACACCCATGCTGGCCGAGGCGTCGCACCAGAGGTGCAGCTCCTGCAATTCACTCCCCGGAAACCGCTTCGACACGAGTTCGTCGTGACGGGCGCAGCGATTCCAATCGACGTACTTGAGATCGTCGCCGATCGAATAGTCAGCTTGATCACTCGCCTCCACGCCAGCCTGCAACGCGACGTCGGGGCGTTGGCCGAGCAGTCGCCGCCGCCATTGCCGGCCGACGCGGCTAAACAGATAGCGCGTGTCGGAGCGAATCGATTCGGCCAGCGCGTGACTCATAGAGACCTTTCGGCTTAGCTGACGCCTTGCAACACTTCTTGAATGATGGCGGCGGGATCGACGTTCTCCGCGTGCCCGTCGTAGTTCAACGTGAGACGATGGCGCAGTACGTTGGCGGCGGTCGCTCGCACATCGTCGGGAGTCGCCGCCTGCCGGCCTTCGAGCAAGGCGTTCACCTTGGCCCCCAACACCATGGCGGCTCCCGCTCGTGGACTGGCCCCGCGCTCGACGTACTTCTTGACCGCAGCCGCGGCTCGCTCGCCGGTCGGCTGGAGCGCGCGGAGCAGTTTCGCCGCGAATTGGCACGGCGGACCGCCGGCGTCGACCTCGGCGACCGTCGCCTGCGCGGCGACGATTTCGTCTTTCGAGACAACTTCGCCGCCACTCGCAGCCGCGCCTGTCATCCGTATCAGCATCGCTTCCAACGATTCGTCGCTGGGGTAGCTCATCCGCACGTGGAAATGAAATCTGTCGAGCTGCGTCTCGGGCAAAGGAAAGGTGCCTTCACCCTCCACGTCGCCCCGCGTGGCGACGACGAAGAACGGAGACGGGAGGTCGTATGTCTCGTTGGCCACGGTCACGCAGCGCTCTTCCAATCCCTCGAGCAACGCAGCCTGCGTCTTGGGCGTGGCGCGATTGATTTCATCCGCCAACAGAATGTTGGCGAAGATCGGGCCCTGTTGAAACTCGAACTTCCGGCGACCGTGAGACTCCAGCACGATGTATGTGCCGATGATGTCGGCCGGCATCAAGTCGGGAGTGAATTGAATGCGGCGAAACTGTAAAGGGGCGGCGTCGGCGATGGCTCGCACGATCGCCGTCTTGCCTACGCCGGGTGGGCCCTCGAGCAAAACGTGTCCGCCGGCGAACAACGCCGTCAACACGGCCGAGACAGCGTCGCTCTGACCGACTATCTGGCTCTCCACGGCCTCGCGCAACGCCCGATGCGTATCTCGAAAGCGGTCTATCTGTTGCGTTTCCAAGTCAGTCGCTCCTCTGGTTTGCTCCACTCAACCCGTCGCGTCCGCCGACGGGCGGTCGTGATGTGATTTCATTTTTGAGGTGTCTTCTTTGCAAGTGAACGTCGCAACACGCGCGCCGCGTTGCGGCGATTGACGACGTCGACGCCGCGCAGTTGTTCGCGCAATACGGCCAGTTCGGCGGCGGTCGTCGGAGCGCTGCCCAACTCGGCCAACAACAACAGCCCGACCGTTTGGGAAAGCGATTCGTCGCTCACCAAAAACTCCAACGCCCGTCTCTCCAGTCGCTGCCGCTGAGTCGCCGAAACGCCGGGCGGCGTCGCTTTCGTCAAACGCGTTGTCAGGTCCCGCAATAGCGGCAACCAGACAACGCGCATCTCGTCCGATTGTTCAGACCACGATTCGACCAGCGACGTCAACGCGACGGCTCCGCACTGGTCGACCAGCCGCTCAGCGTGTTCGCGAATGTCGTTGTCCTCGGCGGCCGTCAAGGGAGCCGCCGCCGTCACGATCGAAGATAGCAGCTCTTCGCCTTCCGGATCCGCCTTCGCGACGATGTACTCCAGCCCCGCCAACGCGCCTTGCGGCGACGGAGTTGGCTTCGTCAGCAACTTGAGCAGCTCAGGCGCCGCCCGCTCACCGTACTCACGACCCAGCAGCTCCGCGGCTGCGCGACGGTTGTCGGTGGACTTGCGCCGCAGTTGAGCGATGACGGTCGGCAGCTTTTCGTCGACTACCTGTCCCACGCGAGGCACGGCTCGTGTGGCCAGGTAGGCGACGCGCTCATCGCCGTCCTCCACCAATCGCCAAACGGTCTCCGCCGCGCGATCGTGTTTCTCGATCCGCCACAGCGCAACGGCCGCTTCGAGTTGATAGATCTTGTCTTCGTGGGCCAGCGCCGCGACGAGTTTTGGCGAGGCGCCGGCGGCCGCCGGCCCGATCCGCGCCAGAGCTTTGGCGACGTTGCGGCGAACATTGTTGTCGTTGGTGGAATCGGTGAGCGCAAAGACGAGACGTTCGAGCGCGGGGGCGGCCTCAGCGCCCAGACGACCCAACGAATCGGCCGCGTACCAACGCGTCACCAAGTCTCGATCCTGGAGCGCCGCACCCAAAGCGGTGACCGCTTCATCGGTGGGCGGCGAAATCCGACCGAGCGCAAACGCGCCCCGCCGCCGCACCGCGTTCGGTTCGCCGCTCGTCAATCGCTCCAGCCACACGGCCGCCGTCTCGCCGCGGAACTCCTGCCCACGGCTCTCGGTCCCCGCCAATGCAACACCCAGCACAACAGACAACAGGCACGCCGCAGCTGCCGGACGGAAACAGTGGTGGGGAAAGGATGACAAGGTTCGGTCCGAATCGCGGTTGCGTTTGAAAATTGGTTGTCCGAGTGGATTGTGATGTGTTGACGCCAGGATTGCTATCCAAAATACCGGTGCGCGATCGTCGCACCTCGCTCAAGCCCGCACGCCACCAAGGTCAATCGCGTCAAACGCATCAAACGTACGGAGCGTCCAAACGGTACTCGGGCCGCGTCTCGAGAAACGCGGCCAAACGGTCCGTGCGACCAAAAGCCTCGGGCAAGAAGTCGACGGCCTGCCGCAGTCGGTCTTCGGGTTCAGCGCAGCTGAGCCGCAGGAAACCGGCGCCGGCCTCGCCGAAGCACTCGCCACCCAAACAGGCGACACCGAAATTGTCGTCGGCTCCCTCCAGCACGAACAACGCCAAACCGTGCGACGTCACGCCGAGCCGGTTGCAGACGTCCTTGACCGATGGGAAGACGTAGAATGTTCCGCCCGGCGTCAAGCAGTCAATGCCGTCGATCTTGTCGACTCGAGCCGCCAATCCCTCGACCTTCAGCCGAAACTCCTGCATTCGCGATTCCCGCTGCTCGTCGCCATTGCGGAGAGCGGCGGCGCCGGCGATCTGCGTGAATGGCGGCACACACGAGAGCGCCGTGTTTGTCAGCAGCGTGAATCGGTCGACAATCGCCGCGCTGCTGACTGCGAACCCGAGCCGCCAACCGCTCATGCTGTACGATTTGCTAAACGTAAACGCCGAGACGCACTGGTCGAGCATTCCCGCTTCGGCCAACGGCGTGTGATGCGAGCCGGACCAGACCATCCGGTCGTACGGCTCGTCACTGAACAGCGCCACGTCTTGGCCGCGAATGATATCCGCCAATCCAGCGATGTCCTCCGGCAATGCGATCCCGCCCGTGGGATTGTGCGGGCTGTTGAGGAAGATCGCCTTGGGATGCGGGTCTTCGTCGAGAAACCGTTCGACGTCGGCCAGATTCGGGCGAAATGCGTGGCTCTGCTCGAGCCGCGATGTGACCATCCGCGCGCCGCGGCGGTGAATGTTGGCCGGATACGTCGGGAAGTGCGGACTGAAGACCAGCACGCCATCACCGGGATTGAGAAACGCTTCGCAAAACAACGTTTGAAATGTCTTTGCTCCGGGTCCGGCGACGACGTTCTCGCCCTTGACGTCGACGCCGTATTCTCTGCCCATGTATTCAGCGGCGGCGTCGCGAAAATCGGGCAACCCGCTGGAAGGTCCGTAATGGCACTGGTCCGCCTCGATCGCCGCGATTCCGGCAGCCGTCGCCGCGTCGGCCGTCGGGAATGGACTATCGCCAATCTCCAGCTCGATCACCTCTTTGCCGGCGGCTTGCAGCTGGCGTGCTTTCGCCAGAACGGTGAACGCCGTTTCACCTTGCACTTCGGTGGCGAACCTGCTGAACGATGCGGGCATGGTGTTCCTTCGATCTTAATGTCTTCGTGGATTCGTCTTGTCTGTCGATTGAAAGGCTGTCTTTGGCATCGCGGCTCGCTCTGCGTCTCCTGCCAACGGCGTCAGTCCGACAGGCCGATCATCGATTCGAAATCGGACTCTGAAATAACCTTGACGCCCAGCTCTTCCGCCTTGGTGAGCTTGCTGCCGGCTTTCTCGCCGGCGACCAGGTAGTCGGTCTTGCTCGACACACTCGAGCCGGCTTTGCCGCCGTGTTCGGCGATCAGCGCCTTGACCTCGTTGCGGGAACGGTTGGACAGAGTGCCGGTAACCACCAACGTGAGGCCTTCGAGCGAATTCCCGGCGACCTCTTTCTTCGGCGCGGTCATGTCGACTCCATAACTCAACAACTCGTCGATCAGCGCCGCCCCCGATTCGCTGTGCAAGAACTCGTAGACGCTTTGAGCGATGATCTCACCGACTTCGTCGATGGCGTTGAAGTCCTCCAGCGCAGCCGACCGCATCGCGTCGATTGTGCCAAACTGCTCGGCCAGCACTTCGGAGACGCGGCCGCCGACGTGGCCGATGGAGAGCGCGTTGAGCAACCGCTGGAGCCCGCGCGACTTGCTGGTTTCGACACCGGCCAGCAATTTGTCCGCCGACTTCTCGCCCATCCGCTCCAGTTTCAGAAGTGACGCTTTCTCCAGCTTGTAGAGATCGCCGATCGAGCGGACCAGCTCCGCCTCGTACAGCTGGGTCACCAGCTTGTCGCCGAGGCCTTCGATATCCATCGCGTTGCGGCTGGCGAAGTAACGAACCTTCCCCTTCACTTGAGCTGAGCAAGCGGGGCTGATACAGCGAATCTGCACGCCTTCGTCCTTCGCCAACTGTCCGTCGCAGACAGGGCAGGTATTTGGAACGGGAGTCTCCGGCAACTCGCCGTCGCGCTCGTGTTTCTCGACGCGGACGATGTGCGGAATGATCTTGCCGGCCTTCTCGACAACGACCACATCCCCGACGCGAACGTCTTTGCGGGCGATCTCCTCGAAGTTGTGCAGACTGGCTCGACTGACCGTCGTGCCGGCCAACTCGACCGGCTCCAATTCGGCGACGGGCGTCACGGCCCCCGTCTTGCCGACCTGCAGCGTGATCTCGTTCAGCGTGGTGAGCGCTTCGTATTTCTCCCACTTGTAGGCGACCAACCAGCGAGGACTCTTGGACCGTGCGCCCATTTCCTCGCGCACGTCGAGCTGATCGACTTTGAGCACCAAACCATCGACTTCAAAGTCGAGTTCATGGAGTCGTTCAATCACCTCTTGGCAGTAGGCGACCGCCTCGGCGAACGCGCTGCACTTCTTCGCCATCGGAGTGGCGGGCAAACCGTAGTCGCCGATCTCCTTGAGGAAACCGCTGTAGGTCGTGGACCGAATCCCTTCGCAATGGCCGATGCCGTGGCAGAACATTCGCAGGTTGCGTTCAGCGCAGACGCGCGGATCGAGCAACCGGATCGTGCCGGCGGTGACATTGCGCGTGTTGGCGTACGTCTGCTCGCCGCTGGCGATCTGCCGTTCGTTCAAACGCACCAGATCGTCGTTCGTCATATAGACTTCGCCGCGCACCTCGAGCACGGCCGGCGGGTTGTCGTCGGTGAGTCTCAAGGGGACGTCGGCAATCGTTCGGATGTTGTGAGTGATGTCGTCGCCGACCCGCCCGTTGCCTCGCGTCACCGCGCGGACGAGCGATCCGTTTTCGTAAACCAGCGACGCCGCCACCCCATCAATCTTCAACTCGACGACCCAATCGAGATCGACCTGGGAAACCATTTCCTGCGAGCGTTTGCCGAAAGCTTCGAGTTCCTCAATGCTGTACGTGTTGTCGATCGAGAGCATCGGTACGCGGTGTTCGACTTGCTCCAACTCCGACACCGGAGACTCGCCCACTCGCTGCGTCGGGCTGTCGGCGGTCACGAGGTCCGGGTTCGCCGACTCCAGTCCCTTCAGTTCGTCCATCAACCGATCGTAGTCGAGGTCGCTGATCTCCGGTCGCGCTTCGACGTAGTAGAGTTGATCGTGGCGGCGGATGATCCGGCGCAGTTCCTCGATGCGTTTCGCAGCGGACATGGTGATCCTCAATCGGCGCGGCGGTCAGGGTATGGCGATAGTGGTCCGCGAGTGGATCAGTCGCCCTCCACGCCGCACTCGGGCGGCGCGACGGTGGGCTGAGCTGACGTGTGGGGAACCATGCAGAGAAACCTCATCGCCGCGGACCCGGTGTTCTTGAACTGGTGCACGTCGTTGGGAGCGACGTAGATCACATCGCCCGCCGACAGTGGATGAGCCCGGTCTCCCTCCCAAACCTCGCCCTCCCCGGCCAGCACAAAAACTTCGTGCTCGTAGGGGTGATGATGTCGCGGAGTAAAACCGCCCGGCTCGATCTCAAATTCGCGCATCGCAAAGTTGGGAGCTCCGTCCGGTTCACCGACGAGCCAACGGACTTTGCAGCCGTGGGCCCCCTCCATGCTGACTGGTTGCTGGTCGACTTCGCATCCCGACTGGACCTTCATGATTCGCTCTCCTCGGGGTCATTTGCGGGAGGCGCGGCTCCCGCTGGTTCACCGGCGGCGCTGTTCTCGGCGACCTGTCCAGCCCGCCGCATCCAAAACTCGTCGGTGGTGATCGCCGCGACGGTGGCGATCGCCAAGACGACAAGTTCGACGGTGATGACGGTCACGCCGTGATCCCGCAAGAACGCCATCAACGACTCGCCCGACGCGGAAGTGTCCGCGACCCGATCGGGGCTGGCGTCGCGAAACGCCAGCACCGTGTGAGAAAACACGGTCAACATGAAGGCGACGCCGACGATGACCAGGACGATGTAGAAAGGATTGACTGGTTTCCTCTGCGCCACGGCGCAACCTCGCGATCTGTTTCGTCACGTTATGGGGAGCTCGCGTGGCTCGTGGCGATTGGCGAGCGGCGGCCGATTATAACAAACGACAACCGGCATCGTACTGGCCAGCCATCAGCAAACACACTAGGATGGCCCGTTTGTTACCACTCAACGGCAACCACTGGTCGGAGTGATCGGTCTTGTCCGATAGTTTCATACGATTGGAAGGCGTCGAGGTCCACAACCTGCGGTCAGTGGATCTCGACATTCCCCACGGCAAGTTAGTCGTGATCTGCGGCGTCAGCGGCAGCGGCAAAACCAGTCTGGCTTTGGACACGCTGTACGCGGAGGGCCAGCGGCGCTACATCGAAAGTTTCTCGCCCTACACGCGGCAATTCCTGGAACAGCTCGAGAAGCCCGCCGCGGAACGGATTGAGGGCATTCCGCCCGCCGTCGCCGTGACTCACAAAAACACGTCGCGATCCAGCCGAGCGACGGTCGGCACAGCCACGGAAACAGCCGACTACTTGCGTCTGCTGTTCGCCCGCGCCGGCAAGACGCACTGCCGCGGCTGCGGGCGGCTGGTTCAGCCTGACACCGCGCAGGCCGCCGCCGAATCGCTGCAAACTCATCCCGACGGCGCGCGGGCGCTGATCGCCTTTGAACGACCCATCCAAGCGGTTGACGACGTCGAGCCGACGTTGGCCCAGTTGCGCGAGGAAGGGATGGTGCGGGTTGTCGCCGACGGAGTCACCCACCACTTGGATCAAGGCCCGGCGGTCGCCGCGATTCCCCAATCAATTTACGCCATCGTCGACCGCGTCACGCTCGGCTCGACGCCTCAAGATCGTTTGCACGACTCATTCGAAACGGCCTTCGCACTCGGCGAGGGGCGCTGCTGCGGACTCGTTCACGTCGACCAGCAGAGTGAAGGCAACGGGCTGCTAATCGACGGCCGGCCGTTCCGCCGCGTCGGCTTCAACGCGGCGCTGGTGTGCGAAGATTGCCAGATCGAATACCCCAAACCCGAGCCCCGACTCTACAGCTTCAACAGCCCGCTGGGGGCCTGCCCCGACTGCGAAGGCTTTGGGAACATCATCGACATCGACATGGAGTTGGTCGTCCCCGATCCCGCCAAGACGATTCGCGAGGGAGCGATCGCGCCCTGGAACACGCCCGCCTATGCTCACGAACTGGAGCGGCTGCTGGAGATCGCCAACGAATGTGGAGTTCCCGTCGATGCGCCGTTCTCAGAACTGACCGATGAACAAGTCACCGTGATTCGCGAAGGGGCCCCGGGCTGCGAGTTCGGCGGCCTGCAAGGGTTCTTTAGCTGGCTCGAGCGGCGGAAATACAAGATGCACCTCCGCGTCTTCCTGAGCCGATGGCGCAGCTATCGAGAGTGCCCGGCGTGCCGAGGCGCGCGGCTGAACCCCAATGCGCTGGCGACGAAAATCGGCGGGTTGAGCATCGCCGACATCAGCCGGATGCGGATCGCGGAGGCGTGCGAGTTCTTCGACCAACTCGAATTGAGCGACTGGGACTTGGCGGTCGCCAAAGTCATGCTCGAGCAAGTCCAGGCGCGACTCACCTACCTGGTCGATGTCGGACTCGGATACCTGGCGCTCGATCGCACGCTGCGGACGTTGAGCGGCGGGGAAGCGCAACGCGTCGCATTGACCTCGGCGCTCGGCTCCACGCTCGTCAACATGCTCTACGTGCTCGATGAACCGACTGTCGGACTGCATCCGCGCGACGTCCGCCGACTGGTCCACTCGATCGAAGGCCTCCGCGATCGCGGCAACACGGTTGTGGTCGTCGAGCACGAAGAGGAGATGCTGGAGGCCGCCGACTACCTGGCCGAGATTGGTCCCGGGGCGGGCGAGCGCGGCGGCGCGGTCGTCTTCACAGGTACTCTAGACGAGCTGAAAGAGCCGGACGCCAGCCTGACCGGTGAGTACCTTTCGAGGCGGCGGGGCTTTGGCGCGTCGAGCGATCGCCGCCAGCCCAACCACGGTTGGATTCGCCTGGCCGGAGCCCGCGGCAACAACCTGCGAGACATCACCGTCGAATTCCCGCTGGGGATGCTGTGCCTAGTCACCGGCGTCAGCGGCGCGGGGAAGAGTACGCTCGTCCAAGACACGCTGTACGGCGCGCTCTGTCGCCGCAAGCGCAAGGATGCTGCCAAACCGTACCCGTACGATGACGTCTACGGCGACGGGCAGATCGACGACGTCGTGCTCGTCGACCAGAGTCCAATCGGTCGCTCGCCGCGCTCCAACCCGGTCACCTACATCAAAGCGTTTGATCAAATCCGCGCCGTCTTCGCCGATACGATCGAGGCCCGCACGCACAACTACTCCGCCGGACATTTCAGTTTCAATGTCGACGGCGGACGCTGCAGCAGTTGTGAGGGCGACGGATACGAGAAGATCGATATGCAGTTCCTGGCCGACGTCTATCGGCGCTGCCCGCAGTGCGGCGGCACGCGCTACCGCGACGAAATCCTCGACGTGACCTATCGTGGGCGAAACATCGCCGACGTGTTGGAGATGACTGTCCGCGAAGCGTTTTCTTTCTTTCGCGGTCAAACCAAAGTCCAAACTCGCCTCAAGCGGCTCATCGACGTCGGTCTCGACTATCTGCGGCTTGGGCAACCCGCCAACACGCTGTCCGCCGGCGAAGCTCAACGGCTCAAACTGGCCGCCTACATGTCGACCGCCAAACGCAACCGCACACTGTTCATTCTCGACGAGCCGACGACGGGACTGCATTTTTCCGACATCGTACAACTGCTCGATTGCTTCGACGCCCTGGTCAACGTCGGGCACTCGCTGATCGTGGTCGAGCACAATCTGCAGATCATGAAAGCGGCCGATTTCATCGTCGACCTGGGCCCTGGCGCGGGCGACTTCGGCGGCAAAGTCGTCGCCGCCGGCACGCCGGAAAAAGTCGCCCGCACGCCGGAGTCGCTGACCGGCCAGTTCTTGGCCGAAGCGCTGGACCTGGCGGAGGCCGCCGACTAGCGGGGCTCAATGCTCGACAAGCTCGACCTGTTCTTCGGCGACGCCAACGACACGCTCGCCCACGTCTATGCGCGACTGCCCGAGACGGCTGATCGCGGTCACCAACTGGGCGGCTCGATCTATGGACCGTTTAGCAGCCGGTCGACAACGCTACCCGCGCGGGCGCCGCTGACGCCCGTGGAGCCCGGCGATTCTCCGCTCGCCCGAGCCGTCGTGCCCGACCCCTGCTTTTGGTCTCCCGCGCTGCCGCAATGGTATGAAGCGACCGTGACGCTCCACGGACCGACTGGACAACTCGCCGAAAACCGCCAACTCTTCGGCATGCAACCGCGCGGTGTCCGGCGAGGTCGGATCTGGGCCACTGGGGAACGGTGGACTGTTTGCGCGGCGGCGACCGCCGGCCCGATCGACTGGGGTGGCTGCTCCGCGGCGAACCGCGCCGTCTTGGCGGCGAGTCCGGACGACGAGATGTGCGCCGCCGCCACTCGTGCCGGCGTCCGCATCGTCGCCGAGATTCCCGCCGCCGTCGAAGCGCTGCGGCGGGTCTCGCGCTGGCCGGCCGTGTCGCTGGTGATCGTGCCGGCGGACTCATCAGTCGTCGCTGGCGACCTGCGTCGCGCCGCTCCCAACCAACTGCTGGCGGCCACCGCGCCGGCTGCGGCGTGGGAAAACGGATTGACGACGCCGTGGGCTCACGCCGCGGTCGCGGAAATCGTTCGCGGCGATGAGATTCCCACAGCCGCTGTTGAACAACCGATAATAATTCGGCTGCGCGACGACACGTCCACCACGCCGGCCGAGCAGGCGGACGCGCTTGACCAACTTCGCAGACGGGCCGCGGCTCGTGGTCAATTCGCCGGCTTCCTGATTGGATAGCGACCGCGCGACGACGCCGCTCAGCTGCCGATGTACTTGGCGTAGACCGTCTTGGCTTCGGCGATCTCCTCGGTGCCCTGAATGATCGCGCGACCGTCGGGGAAAACCGTCAAGCGGTATTCGTCCACTTCAAGCCTCAACAGGTAGGCGTTGCGGGCGACCTGGCCGACTCCGTTCAACTGCTCGGCCAAGTGATCCAGGTTGATCTGCTTTCGCTCGGCGAAACTGAGCTGCACGGCGTTGCGTCCACAGAGGACGGCCGTCTGGCTTCCCTTCTGGCCGTCGAGCCAAGGGAACTCCTCGCCGCGACAGGCGGGACATTGCGCAGCCGCGCGAAGCTTGTCGAGCTTGACGTGCCGCAGCCGATTGTCCCACAGCTCGACGATCGCCAGCGCTCGACTGACCGCAGCGCGGTTGCCGCTGAGAATCTTGATCGCTTCGCACGCTTGAATCGAGGCGATCACGTTGATAATCGGTCCGAGGATTCCGGCCGCGTCGCAGGTCGGGGTTGAACCGGGCGGCGGGGCGTCCGGATGCAGGCAGCGGAGGCACGCAGTGTCGCCCGGCAGAATCGTCATCGACTGACCTTCGGCTCCAATGCAGCCACCGTAAACCCAGGGAACGCCCGTTCGCAACGACGCGTCGTTGACCAAGAATCGCGTCTCGAAATTGTCGGTCCCGTCGACAACCACATCGGCTCCGTCGATCAGCGAGAGGATGTTCTCGCAATCGACGTCGGCGACGATCGGTTCGATCTCGATCTCGGAGTTGATCCGCTGTAGCTTGGCCGCCGCGGCGACCGCCTTGGGCAGTCCCTCCGCCACGTCGTTCTCGTCGTACAGCACCTGCCGCTGGAGATTGTTCAGTTCGAGGAAGTCGCGGTCGACGATGCGCAGCTTGCCGACGCCGGCCCGCGCCAACGTGTTGGCCAGGACGGATCCCAACGCGCCGCAACCACACACCAAGGCCGTCGCCTCCCGCAGCGCGCGCTGGCCCGGCTCGCCGATCGGAGGAAACCGCATCTGGCGGGAATAGCGATCGAGTTGAGAATCCGAGTCGCTCATCGTCGCAGTAGCTCCTTGAGTGACTTGTGTTTCGACAGTGGCGGCGAATAGCGCGATCGGACGACGTCTGAGTTCGCGCCGGCGGGCGGTTTCAGCTAGTTGGCCGCGGACGAATCGCGCGCCGTGCGACGCCAGGCGACGAGCCGTTGAATCACGCCGTCGGCGGTGACTCCGCTCAAGATCACGATCCCAATGATGGCGAACTCCAGCCGGCCGGAGATGCCCAGCAGCACGATTAAGTTATACAGCAACCGCATCACGGCCGTACCGATCAGCACGCCGAGAATGCCGCCCTCGCCGCCGCGCAGCGAGCAACCGCCCAACACGGCCGCGGCAATCGCGTAGAGCTCAAAGAAGTTGCCGAAGTTAGCGGGCGAAACTGAATTCGAATCGAGCGCGAACAGCATGCCGCCCAAGGCGGCCAGTGTCGTGCAGATCACGTACGCCATGATGGTCACGCGATGCGTGTCGATGCCCGAGTATTTCGCCGCTTCCTCGTTGCGTCCCAAGGCTTGCAAATAACGGCCCCAGACGGTCTTGTTCAGCAAGACGGCGGCACCCAACGCGACGAACAACATGATGAACAGCGGGTAGGGAATCCCAAACGCGTTCTCGCCGCTGACCAGTTCCAGCTTGCCGGTCGCCAGCGAACGCAAACCGGGAAACTCAGCGCCGAACCCCTGCACCTGGTCGGCGACAAGCCACCGCGACATGCCGCGGTAGATCAGCAGACCGCAGAGCGTGACGACGAACGGTTTCAACTCAACCTTGGTCACCAACAACCCATGCACCAATCCCAGAACGACGGCGATGAGCAGCGTCAAGCACACGGCGGCCACGACCGGCATCCGCTGAGACCGCTCGATCGGCACAGCCACCCACTCCATCGAGAACTCGTCGTGCAGCTTCTCATTCAACGTCAGTTGCCAGCCGCCCGCTTGTTGCTCGGCGGCGACGACGGTGAGATTAAACTCCTTCTCTTCGTCGGGCGAGATGAGCGTCACTCGGTCGCGCGGCTGCAGGTCGTCGGATCCAGCAAGCATGATCGTCGGCGCGTCGCCGCTCGCCGAGAACGTCGTGATCTTCTGGAACGTCGTCACCCGCCCACGGCTCTCGCGCCGCGCCAATGAGCGGTCGACCGTAAACGTCGTCGACTCGCCCGTGTGTTCGATGTCCACGATCCGCACCCGCGCATTATCCGCGCGGATCCCCCCCGAGAAGCGGATCTGATCCCCCGTCTGATACTGCCGCACCCCCGGCCTCAACTCAATCTTGTCGCCGCGGATCGACTCGATCGACTCGACGCCCACCGCCCTGTAGTCGACGGTGAGAAACATCGACAGCAAACAGCCGGTCAGGCAGACGATCGAACCAATTGAGAGATCGATACCGCCCGTGATGATCACAAACGCCACGCCGACGGCGAGAATCCCGTACAGCGACGTGCGGCGCAACAGGTTCTCCTGGTTGTTGCCCTTGAGAAACGTGTCCGGCGTCGCGGCGCACATGCCAACGTAAAGCGTCAGCAATAAAATCAAGATGCCGAGAACCTTCAGATTCATGTCTGTTCCATGTCACTTACATAGCTTCAGTTCTGGTCACCCGCCGCCTCCACGAGATCGCCGCCGGTCGCCAACCGCATGACCGATTCCTCGCTGAGTTCGTGGCGAGGAATCGCGCCCGCCAAGCGCCCTTCGTGCATCACCAGCACCCGATCGCTCATCCCCAGAATCTCCTCCATCTCGCTGGAGGCGAAGAGAATCGCCACGCCTTCCGCGGCCAACTCCTCCATCAACCGGTAGATTTCCTGCTTGGCTCCCACATCGATCCCGCGCGTCGGCTCGTCCAACAACAAGACCTTTGGTGAGAGGGAGAGCCACTTGCCGAGCACGACTTTCTGTTGATTGCCGCCGGACAGGTAACGCGCGATCTGATCGGGCGAAGGTGTCTTGATTCGCAACCGGT
>JASMLW010000154.1 GCA_030748485.1 Pirellulaceae bacterium | reverse complement strand
TTAGAGCGCATTTCAAAACCGATGTCTTGCCGTACGATGGCCTTCCAAGGCCGTCGTTTCCCGAGGATTTCCAAATTCGACGGCCTTGGAAGGCGCCTTGGAAGGCCATCGTACAAGGTTTTGAAACAGCCTCTAGTCATTAGTCCCTAGTCATTCATTAGTCATTAGTCATTAGATCCTAGTCATTCCATTCCCCATTCCGTTCCGCCACCGCTTGTTGAAGTTCACCTTGCGGATACGCAGCGACGACTCGGACAATTCGACGTTGTTGGCTGGAAGAGACCGTGATGACAACTTCGCCAACAAGGTTGTCGACGATCTTGGGCTTCCACGTCTCGCCGGCGTACGACGCGTCGGCGTTCAATTGGGCGGCCGCTCGATCGAGCCCCGAGTCGGCCAACCACTCAGCCTGGACCTGGTGCTCCCGAAGGATCGCCGCCCGGCTGTCGCTAAACACTCCGCGCAGCTGCGTTCCAATCAACATCACGATGACGGCCAGACAGACCAGCGCCGTGAGCAGAGCAATGCCGCGCCGCCGTTGGCTTGTCACTCGCCGCCTTCCGCCAAGCGCCTTGCGAAGTTCATTCATGGCGTCTCTCCTTGAGCCAGTTCGCCCGAGCCCAACCGATGGATCAGCCCCACGCTGGCGGAGAGCGCGACGCGGCGCCGTTGATCACCGGTGAACTTGGTTACGATGATCTGCGCCACATCGCCCTCAATCACCAACTCGAGATTACACTTTGTTCGTCGCTGCACTGCGATGGCGTACTGCTCGCGATGAGTTACATCGTCTCGTTTGGCCGTTCGATGGAAACGCCGATCGTCCCACCGATAGGTCGTTTCACCACTCTCTCCAGTGAAGACCATCTCGCCTTGAGCGTCGATTTCGACGCTGGTCGCCTCGTGTGCGTCGAGACGGAATTGACGGGCGAGTCGCGCGTTGCTGAGCGCTTCGCGCCGCAAGTCAGAGTTCGTTCCCTGACTTCTCATCACTGCGACGAGAAGGACCGAGCTGAGCGACGTGATCAGCCCAATGCTGGCGATGATCGACAGCAATTCGACCAGATTGGCCACGCCGCGGCGGTTGCGGCCAGAACGTCGTGGGCAACGAGTCTTCATCATGAGTCGCTCTCCCTGCCGTGCCGGAAGCCATGGATTTGGATCGAAGCAGTCGTTCGCTCGGGAGTCAGCCACTGCACGTGGACTGTGATCCGTCGAGTGACGAACGCCCTTGTCGCGTCGTCGTCCGCGGGTTCCGAAGCGATTGTCACGGACATCTCGGCTTCTTGCGCGAGGTCGCTCAAGGCGGGCGGCGTGTCAACCACGCGCTCTCCTTGGGATAGTTGTTCCCAGGGCCGAGCGAGCCAGCCATCGAGCGTGTTGGACGCTTCGATGACTGCGACTTGGCGAGTCTGCTGCTGAATTCTCTGCTTGGAGGCGAGGACGAGAAAATTGGTCGCTACGACGGCGGCTATTCCGCAAACGACCGCCGCCATCACGACCTCAGCAGTCGCCAGCCCGCTGGCTCGACGGCGATGACTCGGAGACGGCGATTGGTGTAAAGCGTTCACTGTTATGTAAGTCCCGAGAGGATCAAAACGAGCGGAGCCATGACCGACAAACACAGGATGAGGACCATCGTTCCCAACAGTAGGAATGCGGCGCTGAACACGATGTTGAAAACCGACCGCGATCGCTGAGCGACGCGGCGGATCGCGCTGTCCGCCATCTCTTCGAGCGCCCACGCCAGGTTGTTGTTGCGCTCCGCGGTCGCCAAGACGACCGCATCGGGTTTTCCGATCAGACCGACTCGATGAAGCGCGTCGCACCAATGGATTCCGTTGTTGCACATCGTTCCGGCGCGGGTGAGTTGTAGTCGGACGGACTCGCGCGGAAAGCGAGCGGCGAGCAATCGCAGCGCGTTCCCCAACCCTCGTTCTTGCCTGACGGCGACTCCCAGCGACCGCAACACGCGCGCGCCATCGTACCGACAAGTCAGCCAACCCAGACCAGGGAGATCGCGCGGCAAGAGCCCTACGTAATGCAGAACGCTGACCACCGCGCCGCAGAGACACAACAGAATGAGCGGTGCTCCGAGGATCAGGAACAGAATTCCGTCGAAGCTGTTCTGCAATACGAACGATGTGATGGGTGGAGGTTGCAGATCGAAGTCAATGAGAACGGCGTTCATGGCGGGGACGATTTTCATGACCAGGAAGATCTTGGCGCCCGCTATCACAGCCAACACGGCGTTGAAATAGATGACTTTGTCGACGATCGTGTGCAGCAACCCGGAAGCGTCGCGGTTCTCGCAGGAGATCGTGCGAATCGCCGGACCCAACACATTGAGTTCAGCGCCGAGTTGCAGGGCAAGTTCGGCGTCGACGCTGTGGACACATCCCGATTGGGCCAGCGCCGACGGCACGGGAACGCCGCGTTCGAGCAAGCCGGCGAGCCGCTTGGCGCGGCGGCCCGTCCCGTTGTCGTGCTCCAGACTAAACGAACGCGCGACCTCGACCAGCGGAATTCCTCGTTCAGCGCAAGCGCCGAGCATCCAGACCAGCGCGTCTCGTTCGGCCAGAAAATGACGGTGCAACGAAATCAGCAGCACTAACAGAAGTGCGACCAGAAGAACGATCGCCAACACGTGCAGCATCATGACCGAAGCAATGAAAACACCCAGAAAGATCATCGTAAAACCGACGATCAACATCACGCGACGCGCCGGTCTTTCGCTCGCCGAGCGCGAGCCGAACAGCAGATAGCAACACCACAGCACGCCGATGCCGACGGCTACAGATCCCCCCAGTACTATCGGCAGCGCTGTGTTCCACATTAGTAAATCCCCCGCAACATGGCCGCCATCGGAAGCAGCAGCGCCAAGACGCCGAACACGGTTAGCGTGGCCACGATGATGAACACGAATGGCGGAAAGACGCCCTGCAACAGCTCGGCCCGCGCGTCGAGACGCTCTTCGAGAGATTCGGCCGCAACCTGCAGCGCCTCGGGTAAGCGATCGTTCAACTCACCCCAGTGGAGCAGCGGGGCGATCGTGATGGGCACCGCCCGATCCTCCACAACCAGTCGCGTGAGGCTGACGCCATTTTCTGCTCGAGCCCCGTAGCTGGTGCAAACCTCCCGAACAAAGGCGTCAGAGACGCCACTGGCCGACAAACGAAGCGCCTCTGGCAGCGTGATCCCCGCGTCAATCAACAAACTCAACAGCCTGAGCATTTCAGCGATTCCCGCCCAGTGAAAGATGGGTCCGATAACCGGCAGTCCAGCCAACATCCGCCGAAAACGAGCAGGGCCGGCAATCATGGGCGCAAACCCGACGAATGCGATGACCAGCAGGACGATCGCGGCCAGAATCCAGGCTCCGATGTCGTGCCACCAAATGAGCGTCTTGGTGACGAGCGGCAGACTGATCGACCAGTCTTCGAACAGCTGTTTGAATGGGGCGACGACAAAGATCGTGAAGCCGATGAACAGGCAGAGCCCGAAGAGCAAAACGAAAATGGGATAGGCGGTCGCGATGAACACGTGAGTCCAGCGACTTCTTTGAGCGACGCGGAGGCCCACCAATTCGTCGAGCACGGTGGAGACGTTTTGAGTTCGGGCGGCGGCTTGCACGAGACCGGCGATGTGGTCGGGAATGTCGGGTCGCAAGCGAGCGATGGCCTCGTCGAGCGGGTATCCCTGATTCAACTCGTTGGCCAGCCGGCGGCACACCTTGCTCAAACGTCGGGACGGGCTTTCCGCAGCCGCCGCGCGGAGTCCGGCGGCGAGTGGAACATCGGCTTGAATCGCATTGGAGATGGCGACGGCTAGATCGGTCGCATCGCTGGAAGACAATTGGCGGCCGTCGCCCGGCAGGATCTCGCGCGGCTCGACGCCCAGCTCGCGGATGCGGCTGCGCGCCCCCTCGGCGGTCGTCGCGGAAATCGCACCGCGGACTTCTTCGCCGTCGCTGTTCACGCCCGTGTAATGGAATTCAGCCATAAAGGGGTGCGTATCCGATGCGGTGGAGCAAGTGGTACCACGGTCCCAGTACGACCACGGCGTAGGCCAATGTCGCCGATCCGCCGAGTACTGCGGTCAGCAGGAGTGGAACATAAATCGCCAGCACGGCCGCCATCCGCTGCGCGCGCAGCCGGTATGCGTCGGACAGCCGGCGGACCGCTCTGACCATCTGATCTCGCGGCGTTCCGCTGAGCAACAGCCAAGCGAGCAGCGGTGGAAATTCGCGGCGCGCTTCATCGCCGCGGATGGCTTCACCGCGCCGCAGTTGAGCGGCCAACCGTTCGCACGTAGCGCTCAACGCCCGGTTGCCTGAAGCGCGGCCGGCGAGCTCGATCGCCTCGTCGAGAGGCGTGTCGTGGGTGATCATCAGGCACAGCAAATCGGTGAAGCCGGCCAGCCGCGAGAGGGCGATGTAGCGACCAGTCGAGAGCCGGCTCGTCCCGGCTGTCGCCAGCCGCACATTCCCACTGCGCCAATACCAATAGAGCAGCAGGCCGACGCCGATCACCGGCGGCCAGGGAGCCCAAAACGGCATCGTCGCTCGCAACGACGTCAACCAGTGCACTGGCATCGTCGGCGACGTTCCCAGCTGTCGAAACACATCGGATTCGATCGAACTGGCGATGCCGAACAAGGTGAGACAATAGGCGAGCACAACGACCGTGCACGGATAGATCAGTGACGAGACGATCATCTGGCGAAGTTGCTCCGCCCGGCGGGCCGTCATGGCGACACCTTCAATCGCCGCCGACAGTCGATTCGTTCTCACCCCGGCTTCGACGATCGCTCGATAGGCGGGCGGAAAACCGCTCGCTTCCAGCGCGGTTGCGATCGACTCGCCACGCTCCAACCGATCCGAAATCTCGTTGGCCAACCGGCCGAGCCGGCCCGGCATGTCCGACCCTAAATGGCGGAGGCCCACCTCCAGCGGCACGCCGGCGCGCGACAGGGCGGCGACTTCATCGTTGAGCGCAAGGAGGTCATCTAGAGACAAACGGCGAGCTGGAATCACAGGCGGTTCCCGAGCGTACGATTTGGCGATCAACGTCCGCGCGATTGGCGAACAGAACAGGTCGGGTCAGGGGAATGGCCAGATGGGATGATTCGCGGGTCATTCTACACGGCCGATTCGGGTTTGCCATCTGAAAAGCCGAAAACCCGCCGCACCTCCGCCGCCGCAGTCAGCCCGGACGCGACGGCCGCCCAGGCCTCTTGGACGAGCGGCGTCATTTCACTAGCGGCGGCGCGCATCTGCTCGCGTCCGCAACCGCCGAGGACCGCGTCTCCCACCGCCTGTCGGCTCATCTCCAGCAGCTCGCCAATCACGAAACGGCCGTCGTATCCCGTCCGCGAGCACGAGTCGCAACCCGCTGCTCGACGACCACTGAACCCGCTCACTGCTGTCTCATCAGCCGCCTCGTCCACGGCGCACCGGCACAGCCGGCGCAGCAGCCGCTGACTCAAAACACTCAACACGCCCGCGCGCACCCAATAAGGTTCGATTCCCATCTCGAGCAGTCGAGTCACTGCGCCGATCGCGTCGCCCGCGTGCATTGTCGAGAGCACCAGGTGTCCGGTTAGCGAAGCGCTGATGACGGCCTCCGCCGTTTCTCGATCGCGAATCTCACCCACCATCAACACTTCGGGATCTTGGCGAAGAATCGAACGCAGGCCGGTCGCCAAGTCAAAACCGGCCGCTTCATTCACTTGCGACTGCGTCGCGCCGGGCACGGCGACTTCGATAGGATCCTCGAGCGCGACGACGCACCGCTCACCATTGCTCGCGGCGATCACTTCACGCAAACAGGCGTAGACCGTCGTCGTCTTGCCGCTACCCGCCGGGCCCACGACCAGCAGGCAGCCGGCCGTGGCGAGCAGGGCGTTTCGCAACTTGCTGTCGACTGCGGCGGGAAGCCCAAGTTGATCCAGGTGCAGAAACTCACCCTGCGATGTGAACAGGCGAACGACCGCCCGCTCGCCATACAGCGTCGGGAATGTGCTGACCCGCATCTCGACTTGGTTTTCGCGCTGGAAATCGAGCCGTCCTTCCTGCGGGATCTCGCAACGATACGTCAGGAGTTGGGCGAGCACCTTGAGCCGCGAGACAACATCGGCCGCTTCGCCGCGTGGAAACTCGCCCAGCAATCTGAGAACGCCGTCGCGCCGCCAGCGGACTTCGATTGAGTTGGGAGCGGGCTGGAAGTGGATGTCGCTGATGCGCTGATTCAACGCCGCTTGCAACACCGCGTCGACGAACAGCAACGCGTACTCTTCATCTTTCGAGTCGAGCTCTTGCAGCTGCCGGCGGATGTCGTTGGCGATCGATGAATTGTTCACGCAAATACCGTTTGGTTGATCGCTACTCGCCAATCGCTCACCGATTCGACTGGATTCGATTGCTTGATCCACGATAGCCGTTGCGATGGGCAAGAGCTAGAGTAGCAGCATTGCGGTGTGGCGGCACATTTCGAAGTGAACGAACGAATGCGCGAGTCGATTCAGAGCGAGTGGCGGTTCCCGCCCGGCGTGACCTACCTCAACCACGGCTCATTTGGGCCGGCTCCGCAATCGGTTGAGTCCGTGCGACTCGACTTGCTAGGTGAACTCAACCGGCAGCCGATGGACTTCTTTGTCGGCGGTTTCGAGGAGCGGTTGGCGATGGCCCGGCGGCGTTTGGCCCACTGGCTCGGCTCGGCGGCGGAGAATTTCGTCTTTGTCGAGAACGCGACCTACGCCATGAATCTCGTCGCCACAGGCTTTCGCATTGAGCCGGATGAACACGTGTTGTTGACCGATCACGAATACGGAGCCGTGCACCGCATCTGGTCGCGGTGGATCGGCGAGGAGCGAGTGAGGACGGCGGCGGTTCGCTTGGACGTTGAGAGCGACGAGCAGTTGGTCGACGAGTTGTTCGGCGAAGTCCGGGAGCAGACCAAACTGTTGGTCGTCAGCCACATTACTTCGGCGACGGCCGCCGTGTTGCCCGTCGAGCAAATCTGCCGGCGCGCTCAGCAGCAGGGATTGGCCGTTTGCGTCGACGGACCGCACGGCGTAGCCCAGTTTGATTTGAATCTCGACCGCTTGGGCTGTGACTACTACACAGCCAGTTGTCACAAGTGGTTGTCGGCTCCGTTCGGGTCCGGATTCCTCTACGCCCGTCCAAATCGACAATCGCAAGTCCTCCCCATCGCGCAGAGTTGGGGGCGGCTCTATCCCGAATTACTGTCGGAATGGAATTGGGACGACGAATTCGTCTGGACGGGAACTCGCGACCCGACACCTTTGCTGACGATCCCGGCCGCGATCGATTTCCTCGCGCAATTCGGCTTCGCTGAATTTCGCGAGCAGTGTGTCGGACTAGCGCAATACGCGCAGCGGCGAATCGACTCAGTTACAGGACTGACGCCGCCCAGGTTAGTTGTGAACAGACCGTCGATGATGGCGCTGTGCCCGCTGCCGCCAGGCGACCAGTTGTCATTCCAACGCGCGCTGCGACAGCGATTCGGGATCGCCGCCCTCGTCACATCGTGGAACGGATTGAGATTCTTGCGCGTCTCGTGCCACCTGTACAACGACCAGCAGCAGATCGATCGTTTGGCCGACGCGGTGAGACAACTTTTGTAAAGACAACTTTTGTAAGTCGTCGCTACTCAGTCGACTCAGGGCGGTGAACCTGCAAAGTCATCGGCGCGATCCAGCGACGCTTCGTCGGCGCGTCCAAGCGGTGGAAGTAGGATGGCGGTCCGGAGAGTTTGCCGGGGATTTGCGGCAACAGGTCCAATGCCAATTTGCGCTGGCCAGCCGGCATTTCGCGCCACACGATTGTCACGTGACGCGCGCCGACTTCGTAGTAGTCAAATTGCTGCTGCTTTTGCAGGTCGCCCAATTGAGTCGACGAAATAGTGCACCCGGCGGGCAACCCCACCGCCAACGCATATCCGTGCGTCTCTCCCGATTGGTTGTCGATCTGCAAATCCAAAGCGGTCGATCGACCAGCGGTGACTTTCGTGGCGGCGAGTCTCGCGACGATGCTGACGTCGGCGCGGGACTCCCGAGACGCGCCGTCCTTCGCGGCGTCCTTCGCGCCGTCCGGCGGCTGATCAAACCAGTATCGCAACGTCGCCAAATAGGGCATCTCGCCGCGCGGCTCGACAACCATCTCCCACGTGTTGTCGCCGGGCGTCAGTCGGGTCTGGTTGTTGGAAAGACGAATCGCTTCCTGCTCGTTGTTGAACTCGACAGAGCTGATGGTCTGTTCACCCGCCTGCAATTTGAGCACGCCCGTTTCGGGTACTCGCCGCACCGGCGCGTCGGTCGCGCCGAGCGCGTCAGCAGCGAGAATGGTGGCGGACGGTGAGCCAAACCCGCCATCCGCCTGTCGCTGTTCCGCGATCCATTCCAGAGCTTTCTTCGCCTGGTCGCCGTATTGGTTCTGCTTCATCCATATCTGGGCGGCCGCGATTGTCAATTCAAACGAAGGTGGCGCGTTCTCGCCCGCCGCCAGCGATCCATCGGCGCTCTGCCGACCGACAAGTCGTTTGGCGAGTTCCGCGGCGGGTTGATTCTGCCGCAACTTCAATTGTTCCTCCACAACCGTCTTGGAGAGCGGGCGCTGCGTCAGGAACAAGTCGGCGAGTCGCTCGTCGACGATCGTATCGCCCAATCCGGCCAGGGCGTCTTCGTTCTCGGAGTTAGCGCGAAAGCCCGGTTGCTGTGCTGGGCTCTTCGCACTCTCGGCGTCTTTTCCAGCTCCAGGGCGAGCTGTCTGCGCGTAAGACAGACGTTGCTGGGCGCGGGCGACATTTCTCTTCGCCAACCGCACGGCGTTGGGATCGGCCACGTTGCGGCGATTCAACAGGTCGAGCGAATGGTAGTTGGCCGCCAGGTTCTCAAGCAGTTCCTGCGAACGATACGCAGACAGGTTTCCCAGTCCCTCGATACCGCTACTGATCTCGGCGGCGGCGGATGGATAGGCCGCGACATCGATGCGCCACTGAGCTTGAGCTTGTTCGGGCAGATGGAAATTCAGCTGCTCGTTGCCACGGATAATCCCGGCAACGGTCTGAACGTGTGGGTAGCCGGCTGGATCAACTCGCACGACGTGCCGCAGTACTTCGGTGCGGCCGCCACCCTGAAACTCCAGTCGCAGCTCGCCCGTTCCCATTTGACCGTTCGACTTAACGCGGAGGAAACGAACTTCGGGTTTCTCTCCGGTGATGCCCAGCGAACGAATCTCCGTTTCTTTTGAGCCGGGCTCGACAACGAACAGAGCGTCGGCGGCGAGAGTGACTTTGACGCTGGCCGGCGCCGCGCCGCGGTTGTAGAACGCGATCGGCAATTCCAAATCGTCGCCGGCGGTGACCGCGTCGGGTAGTGTCGGCGTCATTACCAGCCGCCCGCGCGGCTCGATGATCGCCAGCGCATCGCCGACGCGTCCGGCGCCGTGAGCCTCGACCAAGATTCGATATCGCATCGAATCGTCGAGCGGATTGATGGTGACCTGCTCTCGACCGAGCGCGGAAAGCTTGAGCCGCGGATTCCAGTAATGGGCGCCCGGAGTTGTGCGAGCTCTCGGGCGAGGAAACGAGCGGACGAATTGATTGCGTTCAGACGACACCCGGTCGAGTTGCTCAGCACCGCCGGACTTTCGCCGCTGAAATGCGTCGTTGAATCGTTCGGCCTGCGGGATGGGTGGTGAGAAGCCGCCGACGCCGCCGACGCCGCCGACGCCGCCGGCTGCGCTTGCGCTCGCGCTCGCTCCGACCTGGGGCGGACCAAACGCCAGCTCCGTTTGGGCGGGAGCGTTGGCCTGACTCTTGGCCGCGCCGCGATCGATTGCTCGCGCCCGTTCCTTGTTGGCGGCCAGTCGGGGATTGCCGCGCGTTTTCTCACCACCGCCCCGAGGGGACTGAGGTGGTTTCACATCGGGCGTTTCCCCCGCAAGCGGCTGAGGCTGTTTCGCTCCGGGTTCTCGCTTTTTGGCGTCGTTCGGTGGGCGATCGACAGATTCATCGGCAGCTTCCGCGCGTCCAGCTCCGCCGCCGCTGGCTTTCGACGCCGCACGAGCAGCGCCAGCTCCGCCGGGCGGAGCTTGCGCGCGCTGCGCCTGACCTTGCTGCCTGCGGGTCTGTTTCTGCGCCTGCGCGTCGCCGTCGGCTTTGGAGTCCATTTTCGGCTCAGTCGGGCCACCGCCTGGCAGCGACGGGTGCTTTGCATTCCCGGCGGCGGGGGCGGCGCCGGCGTCCGAATCGGCCTCTTGTTTGTTGACGACATCGGAGGGAGTCGCCTCACCAATCGCCGCACCTGGCGCCGCCAACTCTTCATTAGCCCGATCGCCGAGTTGAGTCGGCGACGAATCACCGCGCGTCTGGACTTCAGACTGCGCCACGCCGACGTCGACGGAGCCGAATACCGAATAAGCGACTTGCCCGTCCGCTTCGATTCGCGCCGACGTCCAGAACAAGGCCAGCACGAGACAGGCCACCGACGACGATAAAGCTAACGTCACGGCGCGGCCTTCGGCCAGTTTGAGAATTGCGCTGAGAGCTCCCGCCAACAACAGCCCGATGGCTCCAAACAACACGACGCGGCGAGCCAAGTCGAGGTTGAGTTGTCGATTCTGCACCCATGCGACGCGATCCGACTCCTCAGCCTGGCTGACCGAAGACTGATTGTTCAGCAACAGGGGTTCAGCAACCGGCTCAAACAGCATGTCGCGTGTCGCAAGGGCCACTGAGGTGGTCTCGCCTGGGCCAATCCGCCGCCACCCGCGAGACGCCAGGAACAAGTCGAGCGCCAACGCAGAATCGGACTCCTCGCCTAACATGATGCGGGCGTCTTCAATGGCGCGAGACAAGTTGTCGCCCTCGAACTGCGCGGCGAAGCTAAAGAAATGCGAAATCGACGCGCGTTCACGGTCCACAACCTGGTCACCGGCGACGCTCACACCGAGCACAGCGGAAACCGCCTGACCAGTTTCATCGGTCGCCGCAACCTCGAAGCTGGCTTTGTCACTGGCTTCCGCGAGCCGATCCAACTCAATTTCCACTTGCAGACGTTCAGTCGGGTGGCGATACACTAGACGCTCGGCGACGGGCTCCCAATAGTTCGCCGCTTGTCGAAACGCCGTCACGCGGATCACGCCGTCCGCCTTATCTGCAACCGACAACTCGACGGAGTCCGAGGTAGCATTGACCTCAGCGGCGCCGACGGAAACTCCACGACAAACCGCCTCGAGGTAGATCCGCGCCGGTTGCGGTGTGGCGACCGTGAAACTCAGCGGGGCGCCGGGAGCGAACGAATCGGCGTCGGCGGACAGAGCGACGCCGCTTTCGACGGGCGTCGGCAACGACGTCACCGCAACGGATTTCGCCAATTGCCGCGCGGGCTCAAAGAAATACGTCTCGCCCAATTCGGGTGTTAACGAAATGCGTCCACGTCCGTTGACGAGCGTTTCCACTTCCGCCAACTGGGTTCCGTTCGAATCGACAATCGTCCCGTCGATGTGCGCTGCTGAACCGTCGGCTCCGGTGGCTTCGAAGTAAACTCGATTGCGAACGCCCGCGACAAACTCACCGCTCTCCGGATAGAACTCGACTTCTGTCCGCTGGCGAATCGGAATCGACTTCACGACGGTTTCCTGGACGCCTTGCTCTTGGATGGCGATCGTCAACCGATTGTCAGTGGCGGCGAGCGAATCGGGGAGCGGCAACTGCACCTTGTAGGCTCCCGTTCGCGACGTCACCGCGTCGGCGCTCGTAAGTCCGAATTCTTGGCCGTTGACGTACGCCTCGATTTTCACTTTCGCGCCCGCCGCCGGTCGTCCATCGGCGCGAGTGGCTCGCAGATCCAGTCGCACTGTCTCGCCCGCGACATAACTGTCGCGACCAAACTCAGTGTCGATCGAGAATCGCCGCGAAGTCGCCTGTGTGATAACGTTGACGCGAACTTCACGTTGAGGCGAGTCGCCGGATGCTCGCAGCAGATACTGCCCGCCTACGCTGTTGTCGGCCAGCAGGACTTCGCCTTCCGCGACGCCCTCGGAAACCTCGGCGACGACTTCGCCCACCGGTTGGTTGTCGGGAGCCAACAAGGAGAATTGCACCGCGCCTTCGTTCAGAGGTTGTCGGGCGAAGCGATCGAGTGTCACGGAGCGGAAGCGAACTCTCTCGCCGGGCGAGTAGTCGCGTTTGTCGGTCGTGACGTGAGTCGCGTACATGGCTCGTTGCGGAGCCAGCGCGACATCGATAGGAGGACTAGAGCCGGCGCGCACATGCAGCCAATTGCCTGACTCAACGACCTGTTCGGGAATCGCAAACGACGTATAACCTCGTCTGTCGGCCGCAACCTTCTTTTCTAAGAGCAATTCGCCGCTCGGCGTACGCACCTGCCAAGACATCTCCGCGTTCGCCGTGTCGGACTGATCGTCCCTGCTGAAAACTCGAGCCGACGCGACGACGGCTTCACCTTCTTGAATGTGACCCGGCAGCGTCAGCGAAGTGAAGTACCGGTCGGGTTGTTTGACGTCATTCCAAGCGACGTTTGCGAACGGTGAATTTGGCTGGAAGTAAAAGTAGCCCGTGACGGAGAGGAGCAACACAGCGGCAATCGCCACCACCGTGTTGACGAAATTGCCGCGCGACGCCGTCTGTCGCCAGGCGTCGTCCGAGGCGGCCGGGGCGACCTCCACAGCGGCCGGGTCGTGGAGCGGGATCGGCGTGTGGGGCACGCGAGCCGCGGCGGCCAACATGTCGGCTTCCAGCCTGACTTCGGCGTAAGCGCGCGCCAGCGCCGGATCCGAACTGATCCGCTCGACCATCTCCGCCGACTCATCGTCAGACAACAGGCCGTACACGAAGTCCCAAAGTTGCTGTTCGAGCTTAGCGTCCATTTTTCAATTCGATCGCGGTCGGCGAGCGACTACGACTCCTTTAGCACCTCCCGGAGTTTGTTCAGCGCGAGACGCATGCGGGTTTTGACGGTTCCCGTCGGAAGGTCCAGCGTCTCGGCAATCTCTTCGTACGTCATGTCTCCATTCTGCCGGAGCAAAAACACCTCTCTCTCTTCCGTCCTCAGCTGTTCCAACGCTTCGCGCAATCGACTCATCCGCTCCGATTGCACGGCCAACGCCACGGGACCGTCTCCCTGGCTCAATATCGTGGACTCGTCCTCGGGCAGCGCATTGCGCTTTCGCCGCCAGGCGGTTTGCCGAATGTCGCGGCCCGTGTTCATGGCGATCCGAAAAATCCAGGCTCGTGGATTGTTTACTTCGGGTAGTTTTTCGCGGTGCCGCCAGCATTTGATGAATGTCTCTTGTAAGGCGTCGCGGGCGTCTTCGAGATTGCCGACCAAGTAGTACAGCGTTCCCAACAACTCGTCCTGGCAGCGCGCAAACAAATCCTCTAATTCCCCCTCCACAGCGAAATTGGGGGCGGGTTCGTCTTTGCGGGCCAGATCGGACACATTTACGCCTTCGCAGATTTAGACGAGGCAGCGCGCAATGGAGATTCATTCCTCAGGCCAATTTCTAGCAGAATTCACCGTCTTGGACAGCCGGAAGCGGTGACTTGCGTACTTGTAACCGCTTTCGCCATAATCGTTTGCATGTGGCCCGACAGTGAAAACACCCAAGAGATCCTGCAGGGCGTCCACGATGGTGACGCGGACGCCGTGAACCGGCTCCTGGAGCGCCATCGCAACGCCGTTCACCGGATGATCCAGATGAGGCTGGACCAGAAAATCCAACGGCGAGTCGATGTGAGCGACGTCGTTCAGGATGTCATGGTCGAGGTCAATCGGCGGCTTCAGGACTACCTGAAAAACCCCGTCATGCCGTTCCACCTGTGGATCCGCCAGATTGCCAAAGACCGCATCATCGACACCCATCGACGCCATCGTGTCTCAGCCAAAAGAAGCGTCGACCGCGAACAACCCATGTTCGCCGCCGCCATGGATCACTCCACTCTCGATTTGGCCGCTCGGCTCCGCGACGAAGAAATGACGCCCGCCGCGCGGGCCACTCAACGCGAAATGGCCCAACGCGTCGAAGCCGCTTTGGCCGAGTTGGGAGACGGTGATTGCGAGATTATCGTGATGAGGCATTACGAACATCTCACCAATCAAGAGGCCGCTCAGGCCCTCGGGCTCACCGAACCGGCCGCCAGCATGCGCTACCTGCGAGCCATCCGACGCCTCCGTGAATTGCTCGACAACTAAAACTCGACGGCCACAACCTCACCGACCGCGCTGAGGTCTCATCGGTCGGTTGCCGCCGGGGCCGCCGGGGCCACCCCCTCCTCCCGCTTGATTGCCGCCCCCGCGCTGTTGCTGCATCTGCATTTGCATCAGAGCCATCAGAGCCTGCCGTAACTCGACCGCGTTGAGCGCCGAGTCACCGTCGCGGTCGAATCGCGCGATCAGCATCATCACCATCTGTTGCGGGTTTCCCTGCTGCCCCTGTCCGCCGAACTGACCGCCTTGACCACCGCCTTGTCCACCAAACTGACCACCGCCTTGACCACCAAACTGACCGCCGCCTTGACCACCCGGTTGTCGACCGAACTGACCTCCTGGCGGGAGACCACCTCGTTGACCGCCCGGTGGACCGCCGCCGCGGCCGCCGGCGGCGCCGCCGCCACCCCGCGGCCCGCGGCGCTGGGCGTCAGCCAACAGTGGAAATGTCAGAATCAAAAGTGCCGTCAACAGCGCTGCGCTTGGGGCTCGTCTCATGACAGAACTCCACGGGTGAGAATTACGGAAGGGTCTTTTCAATGCTCACATCATTCCCCGAACTGAGCGAAAAACTCGTCGGTCGCTTGGACGAGTGGAGGCGGCGCTAACCGACCTCGGCCACGTCGCGTGTGCCCCGGCCGCTGCTCCGCTTGCGGAGCCGGTTCGTCAAGCTCTTCCTCACCGGCGTCGTCATTCGTCGCCGCCAGCTCCGGTGTTTCCAGATTGAGACTGTCGAGCGGACGTGGACCGAGTGGACCAGGACCGAGTGGACCAGGACCGCGCGGACGGCGCGCAACGGCGTCTTCGCCCTCCGGCACCGTCGCCGGTTGTTCACCGGGGATGAAGAAGACGTTCTCCTGCAAATCAGCGACGCCCGTATTGCGGCTGATGACGTCGGCGAGCGTCGTGTGTTCGATTTGAGCCAGCTGACGTCCGGAGAGAGTGTTCTGGTACCAGAAGCGGTCTCCATCCCGCAGGTTCTCGAATTGCCGGGCGATAACGGTGGTGAAGAGTTCGCCCAGGTTGGATCCCGGCGCATGGTCCTCCGCCAATCCCCCGACCCAGACGTCGATGTTGTCGACATCGCCGTAGAGTTCCTCGAGCCGCGCGGCCAGGTCGGCGTCCGACGTGATGTCGCTGAAACTCTCAACAGGATCCAGACCCAATTCGACCCGGGCCTGGTTGTAGTCGGGCAAGCCGTGGTCGCGCCCGCGTTGAATGTTCAGAGACGCCAAGTCGAAACCGCCTGAACCGGGCGGCCCAAAGAGGAAGTTGCGGACGTCGTCGACGACGAGGGAGTCGATCTCCTGCGCCTGATGACTGGCGGCCCCTCGCAGCAGCGAGTCGACGCCGTTGGAGATCAGTTCGTCAGGCGCGAAGAACGCGTCGCGCAACGCCAGGTTTCCCTCGTCGGCGACTTCGCCCGCTTCATTGATCCGCGGCAATTCCGACGACAACATGCTGTGTCCGAATCGATAGGCGGCCGTCGAAAAGATGTTCGCGATTCCGGCATTCACTTGGGGATCGTAGCCGGTGTAACCGGCGATCGCGCCTTCTCCCAGCAGCGCCGGAAGAAACTCGTTGAATGTGATCGCCTGAATCTCGGCCGTGACGATTCGCCGCGCTGCTTGATACAGTTGCTCATCCGTCCAGTCCGGATGCCGCTCGGCAAGTTCGTCGGCGATGCGATTGTGCTCGCGGACCCAAATCGTATGCATCGCCGACAACGCGGCGTTTTCATTGGCGCGGATGTCGCCGGCCAGGAACAGCGTGTCGCTCGTTCCGCCCGCGTTGTCGAGGCCGGTCTCGTTGAACGGCGGCAAGTCTCCCGCGCTCGTCAGCAGGCGACCGCCCTCAAACTCGCGGAGCGCCGCCGCTCGTTCTTCAGCGGAGCCGTAAACGACCGAGCCGTCCAGATACGAAGTGATTTCGTTGTATTGCAGTCGCGGCGTGTCAACTCCCGCGCCTTCGATGAAGACCGATCGATCGAAGTCGATCACCTCTTCGCCCGTCGCCTCAGGATCGAAGATGGGATCCCCTGTCGGTACTTCGATGGGCAACGACTCGATCGGTTCGGCGGCCGTTGTCAAGTCGATGTCGTGGTCGACGAACTGACCCCAAAGCCACGCCAGATCGGTGAGCCCGCTTTCGTTGAGCACCGACTCGGTCTGCGCGGCGACCTCGTTGCTGATCAATCGCGCGCTCGGTCGATCCTCTCCCGCCGGTTCCGCAACTCCGTCCGCGAAGTCGGGGGTCGTCCAGCGCAGCAGAGCCTCTTCGACGCTTCCCCACTCTTCGTTTTCGACGTTGTTACCCGCGGCGTCGATCGCCCTGACTTCGGGTGGACCACCGCGAGGTCGCTGCGGCCCACGGCCCGGGCGGCGGAACTCGCGCCGCGGACGGAGCGCTTCGCCCTCCGCCGTCTCCTCGACCACGGCTTCTCCGCCCTCGGCGTCGGCGAGGTCGGCGGGCGGGCTCATCAAGTCGGCTGTCAACAATCGGCGGACTTCAAGCCTCTCGATCGCCGGACGATAACGGGTGAACGCATTGGAACCAGGTCGACGACGTGACATTCTTTGCTCCTTCTCTTCCCGAACGGGATCCGAAGCCGCCAGAGGTGAGCGGTGAATAACCCGCCCGCCGCACCGGCCTCGCCTACTTGAGAAGGAGGACTGAGCTGAACTTTGTCACCAGAAAAATGCGACGAAGCCGTCAGAGAGTCTATTTTCCGGCGGCCAAACCCGCGCTGCGGTCGCGCGGGTCCCGGGTGGCCGGCGAGTTTGCATCGATGGCGACGACCGACTCATTGCTTTGCAACGCGGCCGCGGCGGCGATGTCCCAACCCGCCTCGAGATCGATGTCGACAGCCAGCCAATCGATCCCCGCGCCATCGGCGGCGACGGAGAAGACGATCTGCCTGAGAACGCCGCGTGCGACTCCGCTCGCCGAGTTGTCGATGTGCTCGCCGGCGTCGCCCGAGTTGAGATGCTCGAGTGATTGAAGCGGCGATCGAGCCGTCCGGGCCGCGCGTCTGGCCGTCTGCGCGTCGTTGTCGTCGTCCGCATCAGACGCCGCATCAGACGCCGCATCGAGCTGGCAGAGCTCGCCAGTCGCGTCGCAGGCCAGCTCGGTCAGCTCATCCGTCCATTCACCGAGCAGCTGGTCCAGCGCCTCGTCGAATACGTCGATCGCCGCCTCATTGTCATCGCGGTCGATCACTAGTTCGTCGGTGTCTCGCTCACCAATGGCCGCCGGTTCATCGAGTGCGGAGGTCGGTTGTTGGTCGATCGCGCGAGCCGACTCGTCGGTCGACAGCGCGCGTTCGCGGAAAGCGATTGCGCGTCGCAGAAGGGCCCCATTGTCGGCAAACCACCTGGCCGATTCGAACGCGGCCGCGCGGGCCCGCGGTTCACTTGAAGTCGATGCGGACAACGAAGCGATCGCCGTCGATGGTCGGCTCGCCGTGGTCGTGCGAACGCCCGGCGTTGACTCTCCCTCCGCGCCTGCCGCGGTGCGGTTCGGCTGGACCGGCGTCGAAGCGGCGGCGGAAGACGTCGGCGAGTTCACAGGCGCGGCCGGTGTAGCCGTCAACGGGACGCTCGCCGCCACGCTCGCGTTTGTCGGCGAAGTTGGCGGGCTGGGGTTTTGAGTTGCTGGCGGCGCTAACTGCACGGTGGGCGGCGGATTCGCACTTGCCTGTTGGGGCGATCCCTGAATCGGAGCCGACTGGTGGCGACCGCCGTGACCGCCGCGCTCGTGACCGGGCCCGCCGCCATGGTGCGGCGGTCCGTGGTCGCCCGGCCGGTCGTGTTGTCCACCGTTGCCATGTCCGGACAGATGGGGCCCGGCCGCCAACAACCGCCGGCTCTCCAACTGCTCGAAAAGCAGCGGAGTCGTGTGATGTTTGGCCTTTTCAGTTCGGCGACGTGAGCGGAATAACATGCGATGCCTCTTGCTCGAAATGCGAGCCCCTCGTCTGGTCAGTTCACTGCAACTTCACTTGACTTGGACTGGTCGGCCGGCAACTCGGCCAGCGTTTGTCGGCGGTAGCGTTCGTGTGCTGAGAGCAACATGCGATACTCTTGCGAGGCGGGATTCGCCAGCGCCGCGGCTTGCTGCTGAGCGACCGCCCAGCCGAAGTGCTGTACGGCGATCGTCTTTTCTCCTCGCTGGAGCAGCAGTCGAGCGTAGTTGTGGTGGGCCGCGCCGCGCGCGCTGAGATGTTTGGCCGTCAAACGGCCCGCGAATCGGTCGGCGAATTGCTGGTGCGTCTCCAGCGCCGCTTCGAGATGGCTGGCGGCCGAGTCGGCGGCGCCCAATCGACGCTGGACCATGCCGAGGTTGTTGAGCGCTACGGCCAATTCGAATTGAGCCAGGTCCGAAGAGGGCAAGGATCGCAAGAACTCAACCGCCGCCAGGTATGACGACTCGGCGCGGTGGTCGTCGCCGTGCTGCGACCAGAGCGAGCCGAGTTTTCGATTGGCGACGCCCAGCGTCAACGGGCGGTCCCCCGCGCCGCGACTGGCAACGGTCAGCAGTTCCAAGGAATGCTCCGCGGCCCGTATCGCGGCGGCCCCGTCGCGGTCGGCGAGCGTCAGGCTGAGGTGGCTCCACGTCGTCGCCAGCTCGCCTTGGATTTCGGCGTCATCCCCATGCGACCGCAACAATCGCTGCTGCCGCTGGATCGTGTCCCGCAACAGCCTGATCGCTTCATCAATCTCACCGGATTGATATTTGAGCAAGGCGAGACTGTTTTGGTGGGCGGCCGTTTCGCGGTCGAAGCGGAAGTTGGCGTCGGCGGTAGCCGCCTGCTCCCGGGCAACCCTGTGCGACGTGAAGGCCGCCAGACCCACCGCGAAGAGCAACAGTAGAGTGGCGGCGATGGCGTGTCCGCGGTGCGCCGCCGTCCAGTGGACCAGCCGCGCCAGGCGCGACGGCTGCCGCGCCAATGCGGGTTCGCCACGCAAGAATCTACGCAAGTCCGCGGCCAACGCGTCAGCCGATTCATATCGCTTGTCGCGCTGCTTGGACATCGCCTTCAAGACGATGTTTTCCAGGTCCGCCGGTATCTTCGCATTACAAGCTCGCGGCCGATGAGGTTCGCCGTTGTCGAGCTGGCGTACGATCTCGGCGGCGTCCGCGCCGCGCACCGCCCGCCGCAGTGTCAGCAACTCGTAAAGTGTCACACCCAGCGAATAGACGTCCGCCCGATGGTCGACGCTCGCCTTGCCTTGCACCTGCTCCGGACTCATGTAACGCATGGTGCCGACAACTTCGCCCGTGCGGGTTAAGTCCTTCGCGAACTGACAACGGGCCAATCCGAAGTCGGTGATCCAAACCTGCCCCTGTTCATCGAGCAGCAAGTTAGATGGTTTGATGTCGCGGTGGACCACACCGTACTCGTGAGCGCAATGCAGCCCTTCAGCCGCTTGGGCTCCCAGACGAGCCACCAAGCGAAAGTAATCTCGCTCACCGCGGAGCGATCGCGATGCATCAAACGGACTATCCGCATCGGTTGGCGCCGCCTGCCCGCGCCGTCGCTCGGCCCGTTGTCGGCGGAGCTGATCGATCGCCCGGTCGAGCGGTTGACCGTTGATCAATTGCATCGCGTAGTAGTGCACTCCGCGCTCGCATCCGATCGCGTACACCGGGACGATGTGCGAGTGCTGGAGTTGAGCCGCCGCCCGCGCTTCCACACGAAAACGGGCAATCTGCTTCTCGTCAAGCAACGCGGCGAAGGGAAGAATCTTGAGCGCTACCCGGCGGTCGAGCGAGATCTGCTGCGCTTCGTACACCACACCCATCCCGCCCCGCCCAATCTCGCGAATCAGACGGAAGTCGCCGAGCTGCTTGGTCGCCGCGCCGTCGGCTGACAAACCCGTCGCCGACTCGATCGCCGCACCGTCGGGAACAAGTCCCGCGTGCAATGCGTCAATGTCGTGAAGGTAAACTCCCAGCGCCCGTCCCAGCGACGAATTCTCATCGATCAACTCAGTGTGGTCGAGCGGCTGGCCGTCCTCCAGCGATTGCAGATATTCGTCAAGTAGTTGGGAAAGCCGCTCCTGCTGCTGTGGAGTCAATTGACTGAGCGATGATCGATCGGCTGAGTGAGCCGCCGAATGGGATGCGTCGTTCACGATTCGCGCTCCTGCTCACGCGGCATCCGTTGCTTGAGTTGCTGAATCGCGCGGAGCCATAACATCCGCGTCGCCCCTTCCGTGCGGTCCATGATGGCGGCGACTTCCGCGAACCGCTTGCCTTGCAGATTCCGCAAGATCAGCACTTGCTGTTGATCTTCTGGGAGCGTGGCGATCGTATCGGCCAAAGCGACCACGCTCTCTTTGGTCGACAACACACCGCTCGGCGACGGTCCCGCGTCGCGCAACAGGTTCGCGCCCAGGTTGACAGCCGATTGCTCAACGCCGGCGCCAATCGAGTGCAATGAGCACTCGCGGCGAACGTCACGCTTGGCGGCCGTCACGTGTTGCTGCACGAAATTGTGCAGGTTGTTGATGAGGATTGCTCTCAACCACGCCAGCAATTCTGCTTCGCTGTTGCCGCGAAACGTCTGGAAGTCACGGCACGCTCCCAGCAGAGTTTCCTGCACGAGATCCGACGCGCTGAGACGGCCTCGCAACTTTTGGTCCAACTGCATGTCGGCCAGCACGCGGAGGTAGTTTTGGAACGACTGAAGCAGGCGGCCAAGTTGATCGTGATCGCCACCGCGGATCGCCTCGATCTGACGGCCAATCGAACTGGGCGCGCGTGAGCGCGCGTTTTTTGTAATGCTAGACATGAGGTGTGAATTCCCGAACACCGCAGAAGCGGTGTAAAATCGAGTGTCCCGGACACACCCATGGTAACCGGATTTGAGCCCCGAACGTCGACAAGTAGTTTCGTTTGTTTCCGTAAAGATCGATATGGTAATGATTTACGGATAATCAACTGGGGGTTGGACTGTTTGATGCCGTGACAAAACGACCCATTCCACCATTGGACGGCAATTAACTGTCTGACTAGAATCGACCTTCCAAACTTTGTTTCAAATCCCGAGGAGCTATTAGAAATGAAGAAGTTTCTGTTGGTGTTGTTGGCGGCTGCCTTTGTCGCCGGCAGTTTCGTCGCTTCTGTGAACGCCCGGCCAGCGTACAAGGGCATCGTCGATAAAATGGAAGCCAAGACGGACGCTGAAAAAGCCGTGCAAAAGGTCGTAAAAGAAAAGAAATGCAACGCCTGCCATGGCAAGAAAAAGAAGATGCGACTCGGTGTCGGCGTCGACATCGGCAAGGCTCTTGGCAAGGAATTCAAGTACGTAAAAGCCGTTTTCGCGAAGAAAGACGGCAAGTATTCCGACGAGGCCGTCGAGTTGTTACGTGTTGCCATCAACAAGACGAAAGAGAAGAAGTAACACTTCTCTTTCGACCGTGATGAAAACAAACAGCCGGTTGCTCAAGGGCAACCGGCTGTTTGTTCTTTTCCGCGGCTCGACGGCGGACGTTCCTAGCCTGAGGCGCAGAGGACGTCGGCGACGTTCTCCGCCGCCTGCTCAGCGCTGCGGATGCAGAACGGAATCCCCACGCCTCGATACGCGTTACCGGCCAATTCGAGTCCTGGGAGTGAAGCGACGGATCGCTCGATCGCCGCGACTCGATCGAGGTGTCCGACGTGGTATTGGGGCATCGCCTCGTTCCAGCGGACGACTTCAGCGAACAGCGGATCGCCAGCCAACCCGATCAACTCGCGGAGTTCATGGCGAGCGATTTCGATCAGTTGGTGGTCATCGTGCTCGAGCAACTCGCTTTGGCAGGCCCCACCGATGAAGACGCGGACGAGCGTTTTCCCATACGGCGCGCGACCGGGAAATTTGGCGCTGGCGAAGCTGGTCGCCAAGATCTTCCGCTGCTCGACAAGCGGGGCGACGAAGCCAAAGCCCTGGACGGGCCGCCCGATTTGATCGTCGTCGACCGCCATCACCACCACGGCCGTGCTGGCGTATTCGATTGCTCGAAGTTGATCGCTCAGCGCAGGTTGTAACTCAGCAAACAACTGGGCGGCGTGAGGCGCTCGGCAAGTGACGATGACCGCATCGACGTTCCACTCGTCGTCCATGGTGCGGACTCGCCAGCGGCCACCGTCTTCATGATCATTCGCGGGCTGCACGGACTGGACGCCGGCATTGCAGACAAAGGCGTCTTGGCCGATTCTTTCGACCAGCCGATCGACCAATTGCTGCATCCCTTCACGGAGCGATACGAACATGCCGTAGCGCGCCCCGCTGGCGTCTTTTTCACTGCGTGTGGCCTGGGGCGCGCGAATTAAACTGCCGTGGCGGCGCTCCATCTCGACGAAGGAAGGCATCGTCGCAGCCATGCTCAACCGTTCCGGATCGGCCGTATAGATGCCGCCGACGAGCGGTTGAACGATGCGTTCAAACGTCTCTTGCCCCATCCGGCGGCGGACGAACGACGCCAGACTCTCGTCGCTCTCATCTTTCTTGGCGCGTTTCAGCGGCTCCATCATCAACCGCAATTTGCCGAGCGGCGACAGCAGCGGGGTCGTCAGCATGGCGCTCAACTGTGTCGGCCTCATGAGGACAAATCCCTGCGGCACTTCGACCAGTTCTCCGCGGTGGACGATGAACGCCTTCCGCCCCGCTTCGTTGGCTCCAACCAACTCACTTTCCAACCCGATGCGGCGACAGAGATGCAGCGCCCAGGGGTCTTTGGAGGTGAACATATCGGCCGCGCGTTCAACCAAGAAACCGTCTCGACGTTCTGTGCACAGCACGCCGCCGGGCCGCGGTGCGGCTTCGAGAATCGTCAGGTGGGCGCTCGGCAGCAGTTCGCGCAACCGGTGCGCGGCCGTCAATCCGCTGATACCGCCCCCAATGATGGCGATTCTGGCCTGCGAGTTCGTCATGGGATCCATCTGGTCCTACGAGCCAGCTGGATCGGCGCCGTTTGTCCAGGGACCGGCGAGCTTCATGTAGGGCGGCTCTTCCAACACGCTGCCGTAGTCGCCCGCCTGCCAGCCGGCGATGTGATTGGGTTTGCCTCGTTCATGAGAACGTTGCTCCCACTGATTCGCCCAGGAGGCGTCGCCGTCGCCGACCCGCAACTTCTTGTCGTCGAAATGGAACACCTTGCCCTCGCGGTGACTGCGCGCGCCGAGGATCACCGTGGTGACCGCGGCGGCTCCCAGATCGGCCGGGTTGTTGCAGGCCTGCGGATCGTCCGCCAGCATCGCCTCGATCCAGTTCTTGAAGTGAGCGTACGAGGTGTCTTTGATCTGAGGCACTTCGATTGTCTCGGGCTTCAGTTTGCTGTTTCGCGTCACCTGCGGTCGCTCGGGAACGTACTCGTACGATCCGAATCGCTCACCTGTCCCAAACACGAACGAACCGAAGTGTCCGCGAATCAGTTGCCTGATGGGAGTGTTCTGGCAAGCCATCGTCGCTGTGACCACACCTTGCACGCCTTCGGGAAAGTCGGCCACCACGGTCGAGACATCGGGCACGTCGCGCCCGTCGTATTCGAGATAGATGCCGCCGCCGCCGACGACTCGTCCCGGGAATCGCAGACCGGTCGCCTTCAACATGGCCGTGGTCCGATGTACGAACAGGTCGGTGAACATGCCCGATCCAAACGGCCAAAAGCGTCGCCACTGGGCGTAGACCGCTCGATCGAACGGCAGTTCCTCCGATAGCCCTTCCTCAACTCCCAACCACAATTTCCAATTGATCGTCTTCGGGCTCATCGACTCCCGCAACTGATAGTAGCGCCATTGTCCCATCGCCGAGTTGCGAAAGAATTCGGTCTGGTACATCAGCACTTTGCCGAGTTTGCCGGCTCGCAGTTGCTCATTCACCGAGTCCCAAACGGGCAAGCTGGTCGATTGGACGCCGACTTGCATCACGCGGCCCGATTTTTTCCAGACGCGCATCACGTCGATCGCTTCCTCGACCGTCTTCGTCATCGGCTTCTCGCAATAGACGTGCAAGCCGGCGTTGAGCGCATCGATCGATTGTTTGGCGTGCCAATGGTCTGGCGTGCCGATGCTGACCGCGTCGAGATCGCCCTTCTCGAGCATCTCGCGGTAATCGACAAAGCGCTGCGGGTCGTTCCCGTTTTCCTGCTTGATGTAATCCGCCGCGCGGTCCACGTGCTCAGTGAAGACGTCGCAGACCCCAGCCAGTTCAATTGGCTGACCTTCCTTCGCCAACTTCGCCAGCCGCTTGACGTGAGCGCCGAAGCCGCGACCGCCGGGACCGATGAATCCGATCCGCAACTTGCTGTTCTTGTCGCGAGCCTGCGTTCTCGCGGGAGCCGCGTCCGCCAGTCCCGCGATCGTTCCCGCCGCCAACGCCCCGGCGCCGGACGTCTTCAGGAAATCGCGCCGATCTACATCTGTGGTCTTCATCGGTATCCCCATGGGGTGGATCGTTCGAGTTCACGATTGAGCCAGTTTACCGCCTGCCCGCCAATCAACGCGAGAGGCGTGTCCGACAGAAGCTGCCCGCCGGCGATGTCGAACGACGGGTCACTCTGACCTGGAGTGCGATATTTGCAGGATGACGCTGGGTCCATCGGCTCCCGCCAGCGGGTATTCGGCCACTTTGCGCAAATCCAGCTGGTTCATGTATCCGCGGTGCCGCGCTTCTTTGCGCTCCTCCACCCAGCGAGGGCCCTTGATCGACAAAATGCGGCCGATCGACGCCCAGTGGGGCTCAAACCACTTGCAGAGTTTCCACATCGGCCCGACCGCGCGAGCCGTGAGGACGTCGAAGCGAAAATCATCGAACAGCGACTCCGCGCGGGCGTTGTAAACGGCGACCGGAAGATCGAGCCTTTCGACGATGTCGTTAAGCACTTTCGCCTTTTTGGCGACGGACTCGCTCAAGGTGATTTCTAAGTCGGGACGCAGAATGGCGAGCGGGACGCCCGGCACGCCGCCCCCGCTGCCAACATCCAAGACTTCCTCGCCCGCCTCTAGGAACGCCGACAATTGCAGCGTGTCCGCCAGATCGCGGGCGACGAACGTGTCGTAGTCCGTGTGACGAGTCAGGTTGATCTGTTCGTTCCACGACCAAAGCAAGCGGCAGTAGTGGTCCAACCTCTCGACATCGTCGCCGGCGATCGGGATTTGGTGTTGTTCGAGCGACTCGCGAAGGGGCTGGGACACGCAGATTTGCTCGCCGGTGTGGTGAAAAAGTAGGATTCATTGGCGACAGCGATGATCAACGGTTCTCGTCGAGCCGTCAAGCCGGTCGCGGCGCGAATGAGGAGCACATGTCCCAGACAACTCGCAGACAATTTGTGTGCCAAGCGGCGGCGATCTTGGCCGTTCACAGCCAGGTCTCGGCGAGCCAACCGCGAGCCAAGGACAGGTTGCGGATCGCTGCGATCGGCGTCGGCAATCGCGGCTGGGACAACTTGTTGGCCGTTCGCGACGAAGCCGTCGTCGCCGTGTGTGATGTCGACGCACGGTATTTGGAGAGGGCTCGCCAGAGGTTTCCGGATGCTCGTCAGTTCGTTGACTTCCGCGAGGTTTTCGACTCGACAGAACTGGACGCCGTGGTGGTCAGCTGCCCCGATCACACGCACGCCCACGCGGCGCTGTCGGCGATTTCACACAAGTTGCACGTCTACTGCGAGAAACCGTTGGCTCACAGTGTCGCCGAGACGCGGCGGATTGCTCAAGCCGCGCGGGCGGCGGACGTGGTGACTCAGCTGGGCAACCACCATCACAGTTCCGACGGTTATCGACAGGCGGCGGCCTGGGTGCGGTCCGGGTTGCTGGGCGAGATCCGCAACGTGGCGGCGTGGACAACCCGGCCTCACTGGCGGCAGGGGTTCGCTGCGCGTCCCGACGAAAAACCGCCTGTTCCAGCCACTCTGAACTGGGACCTGTGGTTGGGACCTGCTCCCCCGCGACCGTATCATCCGTCCTACCATCCGTTGACGTGGCGGGCGTGGTGGGACTTTGGTGGGGGAGCGTTGGGAGACATGGGTCCGCACATGTTGGACCCGATCGTTGCGGCGCTGGAGTTGAAAGCGCCGACGACCGTGGCGGCGGTCTCCTCGCCGGTCAGCGTCGAAGCTGCTCCCCTGTCAAGCCGGGTGACGTTTCAATTTCCCGCCACGAAAAAACGGGGCGCGGTGAAATTGCAGTGGTTCGACGGAGACCGAAAACCGCCGGTCGAGCTGACTGGGCTGAAGCGGCTCTCGCCCCACGGCGCGCTCCTCCTCGGCTCAGCTGGAAAACTGTTCGTGCCGGCCTACGGCGGCCGGCCCGTCTTCATCCCTCCGGCTGGAAAGACTCGCCCGCCCGCACCCAAATGGCTCGCCAATCCTTCGCCCGGACATCACGCCGAATGGATTCTCGCTTGCCGAGGGGGACCGCCGACTAGCAGCGACTTCCAATACGGCGCCAATCTCACCCAAACCTGTTTGCTCGGGAACGTCGCTCTACGGCTGGGCGAGACGTTCCGCTGGAATGATGTTTCGGGCGCAGCCGTCGGCCAACCGAAAGCCGGCCCACTACTGCACCGCGACTACCGTGACGGATGGAAACTGCCGCCGACCTGAATGGACCGAGCCTACCGCCGGGTGAACCGCATGAAGCCCGCGCCGCGGGGAGCCGGCATGATGAACTCGGTCGCTGAGTGCCTGTGCACTACGACCTCTTCCGCTTGGCCTCCCGCCTCGGTCGAGTAGATTTTCACGGTCTGACCGTCGTCTTCCACGATTTGCCACGACGCTTCGCTAGTCGACTTCTCCTCGCCACTCGGCAGCGTCATCGACGCGGACATGAACATCCTGGCGTCGTCGCGGAACTCGACATCCATCTCCATCGTCTTCAGCGTCTCAATGTGCTCCGGCTTGATCGTCGGGTCCTTCTTCAGATTCTCCAAGTCCAACTGCATGACACCATGCCACTGACCAATCAACCAATGGTCAATCACCGCTTCGCCCCGCGGCGATTCAACTGAGTTGATGCTCAACTCCGGCGCGTCGGCTCCACCACCACCGCAACCGAGCAGCGAGGATGAGACACAGACGGCGACCGACCCCAGCAGCCGGCGAGTCGAGATCAGCGACTTTGTGGACAACATTTTGGCGCTCCATCCAGATATTCCTGTGAGAATCACGGGCGGGACTGTATCGAAGAACAGGCTGCACAACAACACGGAAAGTAGGTCCTGCCTGCCGGGCGGGACTTCGCAGTAGGTCCTGCCTGCCGGGCGGGACTTCGCAGTAGGTCCTGCCTGCCGGGCGGGACTTCGCAGTAGGTCCTGCCTGCCGGGCGGGACTTCGCGACGAAGTCGCGACAAATCGGTTTTCCATTCGCTGAAGATACTCGCTGCAGCGCTGCGATTTGAGGCGACGATGAGCACGAATCCGGCGACGATTTAAGCGGCTATCCCGCTCTCGACGGCCTCGGAAGGCCATCGTACAAGGTGTGTGTCACCAATTGGCCTCCAATTGGCCCCAATTGGCCGCAGGTGCTAGCAGCCGATTTCGCGTCAGCCGATCTGGCCTCGCCTGGCGATTTTGAGTATTTCAGGCCAGCGGAATTTCCGGCTTCGGACGGCCGGGTTCATCGCGCACATCAACCCCGCAAGTTCTCAAGACGCCGCTGATGGGAACAGCTTCATCACAACACGAGAACGACCCTGTCGTGATCACCGGAATCGGTATGATCGCCGCGGTCGGGCGCGGCAGGGAGCAAGTGTGGGAAGCGGTCCGCCACGGCCGCACTCAATTCGGTTGGCTGGGACCGATGAGAGGAATTGAGGCGGGCGAGTTCATGGGTGCGGAAGTCGACATGGGTGATCTGAACGGTCGCCTCAAGATCCTGCCCATGTGCAGTTTCGCAGCGGCTGAGGCCCTGCGGGACGCCAACCTGGATCTCGACTCGGTGGATCGCAATCGCGTCGCCTGCGCCGTGAACGCCCACATGGGCGACACGACCTGGATCGACGAGCAGGCGGGCAAGCCGGCGGCGGGCGACGCGATTTGGTGGCAACAGTGGTTGCCGAATTCAGCCTGTTGTCTGCTCGCCAACGAGTACGGGTTGGGTGGCCCGCGGCTGGCTCATTCGACCGCTTGTGCGAGCGGGCTGATCAGCGTTCAGCAGGCGGTGCGCAATCTCCGCGACGGAACTTGCGACCTGGCTCTGGCGGGAGGAGCCGATGCGATCGACCCGTTGTTCGCGGCAGGTTTCCGCAACATGAAAGTGCTGGCGTCGCACGAGTCACCGCAGCGCGCGTGCCGGCCCTACGACAGGAATCGGAACGGTTTCGTGATGGGGGAGGGGGGTGCGTTCTTCGTGCTGGAGCGGTTGAGCCACGCGGTGCGGCGCGACGTTCGCATCTACGCGGAAATCGCCGCGAGTCACACGCTCTCCGCGGCGCAACACGTGACGGCGGTGGACGCCGAGAGCGACGCGCTGTCCTACCTGATCAACCGCACGATCAAATCGGCCGGACTAACGACGTCCGATATTGGATACATCAATTCGCATGGAACGGGAACTGTCCAAAACGACCTCGCTGAGATGCGGGCGATTCGCGAAGTGTTCGGCTGCGCCGGAGACGTCTGCGTCAGTGCGAACAAGTCGATTCTCGGACATCTCGTCAACGCGGCGGGGTGCGTCGAGTTAGCGTTGACGGCGATGGGTCTGCGAGATGGATTCGCTCCGCCGACCATGAACGTCAGCGACCCCGATCCCGAATGCTCTTTTGATTGCCTGCCACAGTTTGGTCGTTCTTCAAAATACCAGCACGCGCTGAAGATCTCAGTCGCCTTCGGGGGGCATCTGGTCGCGATGGCGTTAACTCGCTGGAACGATGCGTCGACCGCGTACCGGTATCCCGATGATCAGCGGCGGGCGGCCTAGCCAACCGCGGCCTGACGATGCAGTCAACGGCCAAGTCCTATTCGTCGAACGTGGCCTTGCGGCGAAGAATGTGGTGGTAGTGCTGAGCAAACCGGTGGGCTTCGTCGCGGACGTACTGCAACAGCCGCAGCGCGAAGGCGTGACGGCTGAGGCGCAGCGAGTCGGACTGGCCGGGAACGAAAATCTCCTCTTCCCGTTTCGCTAGTGAGATCAGGGTGGGGGGCTCGATCCGGCGATCGTGGAACGCTTGCACGGCCATGCTCAACTGACCTTTACCGCCGTCGATGAGCACAACGTCTGGAAACACCTCGCCGTCTTCGTACATGCGCGAATAGCGGCGGGAGACGACTTCGTGAATGCTGCGAAAGTCGTCAATGCCGGCGACATCGCGAATCCGATAGCGACGGTAACCCGGCTTAAAAGGCAATCCGTCGATGAACTGCACGACACTCGCCACCGTCTCGCCGCCGTCGAGATGAGCGATGTCGATCCCCTCGATCGTTCGCGGGGCGTCGTCCAATTTGAGCACGCGCTGCAAGCCGTTGAGACCTTTCTTGGGATCGATGTAGAAGACTTCGGGCTGGGCGTGAGTATCCAATTCGCCGCGATCGTCCAACGTCTCCAGCATTTGAATCTCGTCGCGCAACCGGCCGGCCTTCTCAAACTCCAGCGCCTCGGACGCCGCCCGCATCTCAGCTCGCATCTGGTTGAGCAACGAGCTTTTCCTTCCTTCGAGAAACAACTGCAGCCGGCGGATGTCGCGACGATAGTCGTCCTTGCTGATGCGCAAGTTGCAAGGGGCCGTGCACTGGTTGATGCTGGCCAGCAAGCAGGGTCGAAACCACTGCCAGCGCTCGTCGTTCTCCTCGATGTCGAGACCGCAAGTGCGAAACTGGAAGATCTTCTGCAGCACCTGCACGGCGCCGCGAAGCGAGCCGGCGTTGGCGAAAGGACCGTACAACTTGACGCTGCGATCGCGCGGCTCTCGCGTCACTTCGACGCGCGGAAAGTCCTCGCGAGTCGTGATCTGCAGATAGGGAAACGTTTTATCGTCTTTGAGCTCTTTGTTGTGTTTCGGCTGAATGTCCTTGACCAGACGCGACTCGACCAACAACGCATCGACTTCGCTTTCACACTCGACGTAATCGACGTCGCAGATCTCCGAAATCCAAACGGCCGTTCGCTGCTCCTCCTCGGCTCCCTTTTGAAAATAGCTGCCCGCTCGGGAGCGCAGGTTCTTCGCCTTACCGATGTAGATGACGACCCCGCCGGCGTCCTTCATGAGGTAGACGCCCGGCGTCTGTGGAAACTCACGAACCTTGGCGGCTGCCTGTTTGAATCCCAGTGATCGTTCGGCTTCCATGGAAATCGCACGAGTAGAAAGTGCTGCGCTTCCCGCGTCACCGCCAATCATGACTCCGCGGGAGGCGAACCTTGATTCAAAGTTGCTACGTAAAGCATACGCAGTTCGTGCAACGCATTGGAGAGCAGCTGCGATTCGTCGGTCTCGAGATTACCCTTGGTTTTCTCTTCGAGCACGCCCAGCATGTCGATATTGTGCTTGGCCAGCTGCAAGTTGACTTGCGGTTTTTCTTCCTGGCTGGGATCGGCGAACTGTCCCAACGACATGACGGCCTGGGTGGATATCATTGAGATCAGCATCGTGAAACTGGCTGGCGGAATCTCCGTCGCCTCGTCCGCCGCGGACTTCTCTTCTTCGCCCTCCTCCGCGGCGTTCGATTGCTGGCGCATCTGCTCAGCCGCAATCTTCTCCGCCTCGACTTGGCTCTTCCAGTCGTCGTCCACGACCAACCGCGGTTCTTCGGGGGCGGGTTTTTCTTCTGGTTCGGCCATGCCAAGCTCCACGGGTTGGGGAGATTTATTCAGCGACCAAAGACGCCACCGTCAAACCACAGACGTAGCTACACCTGCGATTCGGGAGCCGGCGAGCGCTCCTTCTGGGCGTGGCGACTAATCGCCGCGGCGACAAACCCGGCGAACAGCGGCTGGGGTTTCGTCGGCTTCGACTTGAATTCGGGATGGAACTGCACGGCGAGAAACCACGGATGACTCGGCAACTCGACAATCTCCACCAGGCTGTTGTCCGGGCTGGCTCCCGAGAACGACAGACCGTGGGCGGCGAATTGCTGGCGATAGACATTGTTGAACTCATACCGATGGCGATGCCGTTCGGATACATCGCTGTCCTCGTAAACATCGCGAGCCAAGCTGCCCGGAGCGAGCACTGCCGGCTGAGCGCCAAGTCGCATCGTGCCGCCCATGTCCGTGATCTGCTTCTGCTCGTCGAGCAGACAGATCACCGGGTGGGGCGTGTCCTTGTCGAACTCGGTCGAGTGGGCTTTCTCCAAACCGACGACGTTGCGAGCGAATTCAATCGCGGCGCACTGCATGCCCAAGCAGATGCCGAAGAAGGGAATTCCCTTTTCTCGAGCGAACCGTATCGCCTCGACTTTGCCCTCCACACCCCGCTCGCCAAACCCGCCGGGAACGAGCAGGCCGTCGTAGCCAGCCAAGAGCCGCTCGGGTCCTTCCCGCTCAACGTCTTCACTGAGAATCCGGCCTATGCGAATCTGACACTGGTGGTGCATTCCCGCGTGGTCCAGCGCTTCGTATATCGACTTGTACGCGTCGAAGTGCTCAGCGTATTTGCCGACGACAGCGATGCTGATTTCGTGTTGAGGATTCCGCAATCGGCGAAGTAGATCGCGCCAGTTGTTTAAGTCCAATGGATCGGCGTCCAGGTTTAGATTCTGGACGATCAACTCATCAAGACCGTTCTCGACAAGACTCAACGGCACCTCGTAAATCGAAAAATCCTTGTCCTTCTCCTCGATGACTGCTTCAAACGGCACATTGCAAAACAATGCCATCTTCTCGCGGTCATCGCGGCTAATCGATCGTTCGGTGCGGCAAATCAGGATGTCGGGTTGAATACCGATCTCCCGCAGTTGGCCCACCGAGTGTTGAGTCGGCTTGGTCTTCAGCTCGCCGGCGGCTTTCAGGTACGGCACGAGCGTCAGATGGATGTACAGGCAGTGTTGCTTGCCGATGTCGAGCGAATACTGGCGGATCGCTTCCAGAAAAGGCTGGCTCTCGATGTCGCCCACCGTGCCGCCGATTTCAGTGATCACCACGTCGACGTCGCCGTCTTCGCCGAGCTTTTTGATGACGCTCTTGATCTCATTGGTCACGTGCGGGATGACCTGAACCGTCTTTCCCAAAAACTCGCCGCGACGCTCTTTTTCGATCACCGATAGGTAGATCTGCCCGGTCGTGTAATTCGAATTCCTGGTGAGCGGGCTATTCGTGAATCGCTCGTAGTGCCCCAGATCGAGGTCCGTCTCGCTGCCGTCATCCAGGACGTAGACCTCCCCGTGTTGGTACGGACTCATCGTCCCCGGATCGACGTTGATATACGGATCCAGTTTCTGCATCCGCACACTCAGCCCGCGCTGTTCGAGGACCATGCCGATCGAAGCGCTGGTCAGTCCTTTGCCGAGAGAGCTGACGACGCCCCCTGTGACGAAAATGTGCTTAGGCATCCGTGCTTACCTTCCTGGCTACATAAGATGAGCGCAAATTACTTTCCTGAAACGTTGTTTTGGGGGAACGGGCGGGTCAGCCCCGCGGAGGAATTTGCGGGGCGGAATGAGGAATGGCGGTCCGCTGTGCGGCGTGTTCGTGGAGCATCTTAGCAACTCGTCACGCGGCTGACAAACGCCGCGTAATCGGCGGCCGTGTCGATGCCTTGCGCGGAGTGCTCGACCACGCCGACCACAATTCGGCGTCCCGCCTGTAAAACACGCAGTTGTTCGAGAGATTCGGTCCGCTCGAGAACACTGCCCGGTAGACAATCTAATTCGAGCAAAAAATCTCGTCGGTAACCGTACACTCCGACGTGTTGCAAAAAGACTGGCGGATCAGCGGACAACAGCTGATCGTTCCACTCGCGCGGATGCGGAATCGGACTGCGGCTGAAATAGAGCGCGTAGCCCGCTCGATCACAGACCACTTTTACGCAGCTGGGATCTTCCAGTCGCTGGCGACTGCGCAACGGCGTCGCCAATGTAGCGACGGCTGCATCGGGATGGTCGAGCAACAATTGGACGGTTTGATCGATGGCCGATCCAAGGATCTCTGGTTCGTCTCCCTGCACATTGATGAACAGGTCGACATCGTCGCGCCGGCGAGCGATTTCAGCCACTCGATCCGTGCCGCTGCGAGCGTCCGCACTCGTCAACTCGACCTCGCCGCCAAACCGTCGGACAGCTCGAGCGATTTCCTCGTCCCCAGCGGCGACGCAGACGCCAGCCGGCAATTCCGCCTTCCCGGCCGCCTCGTACGTATGTTGAATCAGTGTCTTTCCGGTCTCGTCGAGCAGCAGTTTACGCGGCAGTCGAGTTGAGGCGACCCTGGCGGGAATCACGATGTAGCTGTGCATCATTCAACTCTCACAACGCTCTCTTCTTCGCCTCCGCAAAGGCGGCTGTCCGCCAACCCATCATCTCCGCTACGATCGATACCAGGTGAGCGGAAGATCACAGGGAATCTCTGTGGGCGACTGTTTTCTACCCCGTTCCCCCCCCGCCCGCCATTGCAGACTCCGCTCGCGTCCTATGTTTCGATTGGACAAAGGCACTCAATCCA
>JASMLW010000153.1 GCA_030748485.1 Pirellulaceae bacterium | reverse complement strand
GAGTTTTTTTTCTACCGCAGGAGTCGCATGGCTAGATGCGAATCTCTCGAATCTCTTGATATGCCTGCACAAGTTTGTTGCGAATCTGTAGCATCGTCCGGAAGGTCATGTCAGCTTTTTGCACCGCCGTCAGCACCTCGGCCGGATTGGCGTCCCCGCCGGTCATCAAGGATTCGACCGCGCGGTCCGCGTTCTGCTGCATCGAATTGACGTGGTCGATCGCTTCCAAGAACAGCTTCTTGAATTCACCGCCGTTGCCCTCCGCTTTCTCCGCGCCGGTGATGGACGGCAACGCCGGAAGCGTTGGCAGGCTGGGAAGACCTTGGATCGGAGTTGGCATCGCGTCGTTCCAGGAGGAAGGTAACAAACTGAGTGCGGGAAGTTGAACTCAACCGGGCGGCGACCGTGACGTCAGTTAGGCGATGATCCGCAGCGACTGCTGTCCGAGATTCTTTGAGATCTCCATCACGCCGATGTTCGCTTCGTAGGCGCGCGTCGCCAGCAGAGCATTCGTGAATTCCTCGTTGAGGCTGATGCCCGGGTAGGGAACAAACCCCTGATGCGGCCCGCTTTTGAACGCCAGCGGATTGTTCGGCTCGTATTTGTAGTTGGGCGTGGCGTCCAGTTCTTTGATCTCAGCCACTTCCACACCCGTTGCGCCGCTGGCCGTGGCGTCGTCCGTGTTCTCCGCGAACACGACGAACTTTGGCGCGTACGGCTGGGGCTGGCCGTCGACCAACTGAACCGTGTTGAGATTGGCGATGTTGCCGGAGATCGCGTCCAGGCGAGCCCGATTGGCCACCAAGGCGCTCGTGCTAATGTCCATTGCGGAAAGCATGGGATTCCCTTCCCTAGTTGCGACTAAACTCGTTCGCTAATTGCCGCTTCCAATAGTGAAAACTGACTCGACATCAACGAGATGGCCAGATTGTGCATGAACTGGTTCTTGGAAATCTCGGCGACCTGTTTTTCGATACTGACGTTGGTGTCGTCGTGGTACAGGATATCGTTCAACGACTCGCTAACCTGGCGGATCGGATCACCTGCCTGGCTGGCGCTGAGGTCCTCTGAGATCGGTTGATTCTGGTGGTCTCGCTCGGCGATCGCCGCGGTGAGTTTCTCGTGAAAACCCTCCACCGACAGATCGCGAGTCCGGTAGCCGGGTGTATTGATATTGGCAATATTGCCAACCAACACCTCGTGCCGAGTCTGCGCAAAGCCGATGACTTGCTGCAGCACGGGAACCGTACTGTTCTGAAATAACTGAGGGAACATGTTTGATTCCTATAGACGAACTCGAAGCGATCCTGCAACCGGCGCGCCGCGAGGCCAAAACCTCTCGCGGCGATCACCTAACTAACGATCGACAACTGACTAGAGCGCATTTCAAAACCGATGTCTTGCCGTACGATGGCCTTCCAAGGCGGTCGTTTCCCGAGGATTTCCAAATTCGACGGCCTTGGAAGGCCATCGTACAAGGTTTTGAAACAGCCTCTAACCGCGATACTCCCGTTCCACTCCTGCTCCCCTGTATCAAATGGTCTGGATCATCCCGCCGGCGATCGGCGCCTTTTGCCGGTCAACCGGCCGATCTGGCCGATCACGCCGTCGCCGCCTCTCGCCAACCCTCCTGGTTCGCTCGTTTCCTGTCATGGCTGTTTCCGCTAGGCGGCCGGAGCGTTTGCTCGCGGCGCGTACCCGTAATTCCGTAATTTGTTGGACAGCGTTCGCACGCCGATACCCAGTGCCCCAGCCGTTCGCTCGCGGTGTCCGCCAAACTGCTGGAGCGTGGCTTCTATCAGCTGTCGCTCCATCGCCTCCAGGCTGAGTCCAGCTTGCACGATGGGACGCATCGCGTCGTCGTCGCCGACGTCCTCCAGCAACCACGGGCGAAGATCGTCCGCATCGATGGGCTGTCCATCGCTGAGCACGCTGCAGCGGGTCACCAGGTTCTCGAGTTCCCGGACGTTGCCCGGCCATCGGTAGAGCGACAACAGTTCGTAGGCGGACGCCGTGAATTCGCACGGGTCACTTTCCAATCGGCGGGCCGATTGGTCGATGAAATGCGCGAGCAGTTCGGGGATATCGCCGAGCCGGTCCCGCAGCGGGGGAACTTGGATTGGCACGACGGCGAGCCGGAAGTAGAGGTCCTGACGAAATCGACTCTGCTCAACTTCCTCCTCCAGATTGCGGTTCGTCGTGGCGGCGACGCGCACGTCGACGTGTCGCGTGCGACTGTCGCCGACGCGTTCGAAACACCGCTCCTGGAGAACTCGCAACAACTTGGCTTGCAGCCCCAGATCGATTTCGGTGATTTCATCGAACAGGATCGTGCCGCCCTCGGCGAGCTCGAAACGCCCGATGCGCGGCGCGTCTGCGCTGGTGAAGGCGCCGCGCTCGTGACCGAACAACTCGCTCTCCATCAACTGGGGCGACAGGGCTGGGCAGTTCATGCTGACCAGCGGGTGCGACGCGCGACGGCTGTTGGCGTGGATGGCGCGGGCGACCAGTTCCTTACCCGTACCGCTCTCGCCTGAGATGAGCGCGGTTTCGTCGGTTGGGGCGACCAGTTGGATTCGTTTGCGCAGTTGCTGCATCGCCTGACTGCCGCCGATCATGACGCCGGCGTCACCGGCCGGGGAGACAGACGCATCGCCGGCGTCGAGTTGTCCGTGTTGAATCGCGCGATCGATCAAGTGTTCGAGGTGATCCACATCGAAAGGTTTCTCGATATAATCGAACGCCCCGTGCCTCATCGCCTCGACGGCGGAGGAGACCGTTGCGTGAGCTGTGACCATGGCGATCTGGCTGTCGATGCGGCGCTCGCGCAGTTCGCGAATGAACTCGAGGCCATTCATGCCGGGCATCCGCAGATCGGTGACGATCACGTCGAAGGAATGATCGGCGAGGATTCTCAACGCTTCGATCGCACTCGCCGAACATTGGACCTGGTGCCCCGCATGGTCGAGGATATCCGCCATCGACTCCCGCGAGCGCGGGTGGTCGTCGACGATCAAAATGGCGGCCGCCAATTGATCGTTCATGCCGCCGCCTCCTTGGACTGAGCTGGAAAGCGAATCGTGAAGGCGGCGCCGCCCTCGGGACAGTTCTGAGCAATGACATCGCCGCCGTGCATCTCGGCGATGCGGTCAACGATGACGAGACCGAGTCCCGTGCCGCCCTGCTTCGTCGTGAAGAAGGGTTCGAACAGACGCGGCAAAGCCGTCTCGCTGAGCCCCGGTCCGGAGTCGGCCACTTCCAACTCGAACCCGTGCGGGCCGTGGCAGGACGTGAATACCAACTCACCCCCGTTGGGCATCACGTCGAGGGCGTTGAGGACGAGGTTCAACAGGGCTCGTCGCAACATGTCCGAATCGGCGAACAACAGCTCTCGCTCGTCGACATGGATCTCGCATTGAATCCCCTGGGCCTTGATCTGCGGCGCCATCGCATCGCAAACTTCCGTCACCAGACGGCGCACGAAGCAGGGTTTCAAGACGGGCTCTCGGTTCGTCGTGAATTGCAATAAGTCGGTCACTATCGCCTCCAGTGCGGTGAAACCCGATTCGATTTTGGTGAGGATGTCGTCGTTTTCGGCTGTCGCCTCGGTGCGGCGACGGAGCAAGCTGACGTAGAGGGTCATGGGAACAAGACTGTTGCGCACCTCGTGTGCGACGTGAGCGGCGACCTGCCCCAGATCGGCGAGTCGATTCTTGCGAGCCAGTTCGCGATTCTTGTTCTCCAGCTCTTCGGTAAGCCGACGAACTTGCTCGCAGAGCGTTTCGTGGGTCTGCTGGAGCCGGCTGGTCGCGGTGTGCCAGGCGTCGAGCACGGTGGCCAGATCGACGTCGGCGTCGACCAGCTGTTCCGGCGGCGGAAATATCTGCAGTTCGGGCATGTCGTTAGGATCCTTCCGATGTCACGTCCAAGCGACTGGCGCGCCGCGGAGCCGAGTGGAGGTAAGCCGATCGCGCCGACGACGCGTCGTGGGCCGCGTGCAGCCGGGCGGCCGTTTGATCGCGGCGAGCCACCAGCTCGGTCTCACTCTGTTTTTCGATGACCATGATTTCTTTGAGCAGCGCTTCACAGCGCTCGGCGACGTCGCGGCAGGCCGAACGCGCCGCTGGCGAACGCCACCGCCGGCTCTCGGGGTCTTGCTCGCGAAATGGATTCAATCGCTGCTCGACGACTTTCAGACGGCTGAGCATTCGTTCCTTCGCCGCCAGGACACTCATCAACCGCGACATATCGCCGGCTCCAATGATCTCCGGTTGCATGCGGGCGAGCTCGCGCAGCTGCTCAAGCACACGGTGCTTTTCGGCGATCAGCTCCGCCAGCAGCTCAGTGTCGGTCTTTCCATCCATGGATGTCATGCGCGCCTCTAGAGTTGGCTCAACCAGTCGAGATAGTCACTTCACGCCTTGGCGGAGCCGCGGGTTGTTGTCGTCTTAAAGTCGGCGTCCGGCGGCAGCCGTTGCAGGACGACCTTGGCTTGCTCCAAAGTGCCCCGCGCCTGCTGGTGGTTATCCATGCGGCGATGGCAGGCGGCAATTTGCACAAACGCTTCCAATGATTCCGGTCGATGTTGGTATTGGCTTGAAGCGGACGAGTACGCGTCGGCCGCCTCCGCCCACTTGCCCAGTTCGAAGAGCGCGTCGGCCTGAGCAAAATAACAATTCCGCAGCATGGCCGATTCGGATTCCGATAGTTCTGTGTCGTCGTTGCGTTTGTCGAGCATCGTCAACAGTTCGCTGTATCGCCGATGCGCCTTGTCCAAACTGTTCCGCATCTGTTCGCGCAATTGGTCCCGCGACGTCTCGATCTTCTCGTACGGCAGACGGTGGTACGGCAATCGCGAGCGATGGTGGTGAGCGCGGGCCAGCAGATAGCGAGCGTACAGCGAATCGCGGTGGTTGGGCCACCGCGCAACCGCCTCGCCAAGCCACCGAATCGTCTTGCCGTAGCTGGTGTGGGCGTCCTGTACGTTTTGCAACGCTTGCCGATTCGGCGGCGTGTTGGCGTCGGCGTGGGTGAGACCGTCTACTCGGCTCTGCGCCATGTACCGCGTCCCTTCCAAGTAGTGCAACTCACCCAGATCGAACAGCGTCTCCTGCCAGATTTTGCTGGCCGGAGTCAAGTCGCTCTCCATGTTTTCCAGCAGCGGCGCCTTGGCGGCTTTCAAGTCGCCTTGCTCCAAATGAGCGCGACTCAACAAGAGACGCGCCCGATAGCTCTCCTGGCTCTTCGGAAAGCGGCGGATGCAGACGCCGAACGCTTCGATCGCTTTGTCGAGTTGGTTCAGCGAGAGCAATGCTTCGCCGCGCGCGGCGAGCACCAACGGGCGGTTCGCCACGTTTCCAGTCTCGATCAAGAGATCGATCTTCGACACCGTCTTGTGGTGTTCGCGGCCCTTCAAGTAGCAGACCGCACTCTCCCACAAGGCCGCTGTGTGCCCCTCGGTCGCGTACCGCAACTCCGCCAGCGTCTCAAACCCGTCGCCGGCCAAACGCCAGTGCTCACGAGCCTCCAGCAACTTCGCCTCAGCCTGAGAAATCGGCAATGGTCTCGCGTCATCCTCCAGCTTCTTCGCCCACGCGCGTTGCGACTCGGCCTGCAACTCAACGGCCCGCGTCTCCGAATGAATGGGGGAAATCGACTGGGCCAGGCGGTACGCCAGATCGTGGTCTTGACCGCTGTGGTAGTCGAGGAAGATGTCATCCAGCCGAGTTCTCAGATCGTCCAAAGGAAGCCAACGGTTGTGGTAGCTCGCGGGATCAGGCGCATTGCTCAGGAAACGCAGGTAACCTCGCAACGCATCCATTCGATCGCCGATCTTCCGCTCCGCTTCCGCCTCCTCGAAACTCGCCGCCAATCCCTCGTCTGTGTTGAAGAAGTCGCGCCGCGTGCGATCGAACTGTCGTTGAGCGGCCGGCCAATCCTGCAAACGCCGGTAGCACGAGCCGATCAGATAGGAAGCTGTGCGGGGGGCGGCCGACTTTCGCGGCTGCAACTGAATGCGCTCGTCGCGCAACAACAACAACGCCGCGTCGATCGCTGGGCGGATCTCGTCGATCGTCGCTCCGCCGCGCTGCGCCGCGTCGACTCCATCGATCACCAAACGGGCTCGCAGAACCAGGGCGTCGGCGATCACGAGCGGATTGTCCAGCTTGGCCAACTCCGCTAGGCACTCCGTCTCCTTGCCCATCATTCGCAGCAACCGACATTGCTGCAGACGAACCAGCGCGCGCTCGTTCGGCGGCAGGAGATCATCGGCGAGCAGATGTTGGTTGTGCTGTAGTGCCAGATCGAGTTCGGGCGGGTCCATCGCCAGGTAGGCGTCGGTGACCAGGCGGTGCAATTCGCGCGCGTGCTGGGGACTCTTCTCTATCGCCGCCAACAAACGCGGCACCGCCATTTCGGGCTTGCCGGCCAACGCAGTGCTCTTCCCCAACAGGAACAACGCTTGCCCCAATCTACCTGGCGGCACGCCCCGCTCGATCGCCTCTTCCAGGTAAAGCGAAGCCAAGTGGTACTTCTTCTTCTTTTCCGATTCACTCGCCTGTTGTCCAGCCTCAATCGATTTAACGGCCCCCAAGACAAAGACTGGCCCTCCCAGTTGCTCGCGCGAAAACGCCTTGTGCTCGCGCAACTGCTCGGCCTTCGCGGCGGCTTCCTCGAGATCGCCTGCATCCAAGTACTCTAAGGCCACATTCGTCTGGCCGACAACGTCGTACGACGGAGCCCGCGGCAGGTTGCGGATCACCAACGCGCCGACGATCAATGGCAAAGCGACGCCGACGCCGATCAGGATTCTCTTGCGCGTCGGCCGCACCAACTCTCGCCCCGTGGCCAGCAACCGTCGGGCGCGCGTCTTCATCCGTCCCCAGAGCGAGAAGCTCTCGATCGACGGCAGATCTGGTTCGGGTGTGGGTTGGTCGGTTGACATCGCCGTGTGCATTCCTTTGCATCGCGCGAACTTGAACAGAAATCGCGCAGGCGGGGAAAATCGGCGGGTTTGTACTAAAACCCGAGTCGCAATGTCAATGGCTCAACTCGCGACAGCAATGCAGTCAGCCGCCCAGTCCCCTCATCCTGCCGCATCGAGAACGGAGCGATCTCTCGCGGTGGAGAAATGGGGAAGGGAGAGAATTGATCAACGTTGTATCTGAGTTCGGTAGACGACCTGCGGCTTCGCGCCGGACGTGTCGATCGCGTAGAGCTCGACACCCGCCGCCTGACTGCGCTCGTCGTCCAACTCGTAGTCGATCTCGAATCGCAAGTGGGCGAACGTCACTCCTGGATACTCGTAGAGCGTGATCTCACCGATGTCGCACGAGTGAACCGTGCACATCGATGTGAATTCACGGTAACTCGCCACCATCGACTCCGCGCCGACCATGGGTGAAGAAGATCCTGGCGCCATCATCGTCACCGCCGGATGAAAGTACTCCCCGAGATCGTCGAAACGCTGATCCTGCCAAGCCTGGTTGAGATCGCGGAGGAACTGTTTCAGATCGTTCATCGGCCGGGAAGCCTCGCGTCGAAGGATGGGACCCGATCGCCACATTCTAGCCGGTGGCCGGGCCACTCCAAAACGAGCCGCCGAGCAGTCCATGTTCGCTCGCTCACATCGGCCGCCCGAGTCGCTGAAAGATGAGCGAACGGCGATTCCGAATGGCAGCACCGGAAGCTCAACGGGGCTCCAATAGCAGCGATCTTCGCAGAGGTGATCTTCGCAGAGGTGATCGGCGCAGAGGTGATCGACGACCAGCTAGTTACTCTCACCTGGCCGCAACGGAAAAGACTGCCGCGGCTTGGTCAAGTCGCAACCGGTGACTTGTTCCATCATCCATTTGTCCATGTCACTGAGCATCTGCACATGAACTTCATCGCCGCAGGGGTACTGTCGCAGCGTGACACACATGCCGGCGACGTGGAACAACCGCAGGTCGTGACAAGCTTGATCCACAGGATAGTAAGTGGACTCGCGACCGTGGGCAATGAATAGCGGCAGGTCGCGCAACTCATTGATGCGGCTCAAGGGGGCGTTCTCTTGCGGAAATCCGCCCGCCAGCGAGAGCACGCCACCGAAACGATGGGGGGCGGACATGGCGACGCGAAAGGCCATCGATCCGCCGCATTGCAATCCCGCCAAGAAGATTCGCTTCGGCGCCACGTGAAAGCGGATGGTCGCCTCGTCAATGCAATCGAAAACGCGCTGTTGGGCCTGGCCTAAGGCGTAGTCCGAGTCGGGCCAGGAGCACCCGTTCCCCGCAGCGTCGGAAATGCCTCGCGGAGCGATGGCGACATAGTTTCGCATGCTGATCAAAGGCATCACACGCGCCAGCTGATTCTCGTCGTCTCCCGTGCCATGCAGCCAAACGATCAACGGATAGGCGTAGTTCTGTTCGTAATGAACTGGCGAGAAGACCGAGTAGTGGAGACCTCGGCGCGATGATGATTGCGAGACCGACTGATCCACGCTTGACTTGACGTCCGAGGACAAATCCTCGACCGACCACGTTTGGATTCGGTTCATATGTCGATGTGGTATCGGAGCGACGTGAAGTGAGTGACAAACCGAGGTTCGTCAGCTACGCAACTCCGGGATTGTTGATTTGAGATTCGCACAAAGTTGTGCGACACGCAGGGGTTGTAAAACAGCCGAACTGGAAAGTCAACGTCAACATAAAGCTAGCAGTTTAGTCGTCGTGTGGATGATGGTCGAAAACGACAATTCTTGTTTGTCGGCGCGCCAATCCGCTCGTTGACGCGCGTCGTAACCGCCGAAACTCGCTAGCCGGCCATCAACTGGTTCATCGTCGCGACCAAATCGCGCACGGCGTCGACACTCTTCTGAAAGTCGGCCGATTCCTGCTCGTCCAATTCCAGTTCAACGATTCTCTCAACGCCATTCGCGCCGAGCACGACAGGAACGCCAACGTAGTAACCTCCGACGTTGTATTCGCTGTCGCAATAAGCAGCGCAGGGGATCAGTCGTCGTTTGTCTTTGACGATTGCTTCGACCATTTGCGCGACAGCGGCGGCCGGTGCGTAGTAAGCGCTGCCGGTCTTGAGCAAGCCGACGATTTCGGCGCCGCCTTTGCGAGCGCGATCGACGATTTCACCGAGCCGCTCTTCGCTCAGCAATCGTCGAATGGGGATGCCGCCGACGGAAGTGCAAGTGGGCATCGGCACCATCGTGTCTCCGTGGCCGCCCATCAGCAGCGCCGACACGTCCTCGACGCTGACTCCGAGTTCCATGGCGAGGAACGTCCGATATCGCGCGGTGTCGAGCACACCGGCCTGCCCGAGAACTCGATTGGGCGGAAATCCGCTGACCGCTTGAGCCTGCTGGACCATGGCGTCGAGTGGATTGCTGACGACGATCAAAATGGCGTTGGGGCTGGTCGTTTTGACTTGCTCGGTCACGGCCGTGACGATTTTGGCGTTGGTCGCGAGCAGGTCGTCGCGGCTCATTCCCGGTTTGCGGGGAATTCCTGCGGTGATGACGACAACATCGCTGTCCCGCGTCGGCTCGTAGTCGGTGGCGCCGGCGATTTCGGAATCGAATCCCATGATCGGCGAGGATTGCATCAGGTCCAGCGCTTTGCCTTTGGGCATGTCGCCCGCCTGCGGAATATCGACGAGTACGACATCACCGAGTTCGGCGGCGGCGCACCAATGCGCCGTCGTCGCTCCCACATTGCCGGCGCCCACAACGGTAATCTTCGCGCGACCCATGATTCTGTCCTCGCTTGGTGAATGTTTCGACCAATGACGCCGATGACGAAGAATCGAATATCGGGCGTTCCAGCGGGAAGTCAAGTGGCGGTTGCCAACCGCGCCCAACCGTGCTAGGGCCCGCCCGCGGACAGCAACAAGGCGGCGTGGGGCAGCTCGCTTTGTGGCTATTGCTAAGCTGCGTTCGCCAGAACGTGGAGGCGGTTCGTTTGATCGGAAGGTCGTCCGCGATGTCCCACCGTCCGGCGACGGTGGCTTCGTGAACTATTGTGGCCACGCTCGCTTTTGTGGCCACCGTCGCGCGTGAGCCGCAGGGCTCACGAACTAAGTCGTGGAGTGACGAAAGGCACTCCACTATAAACGTCGAGATCGCCATTGTGGCGGTCGAAGTCTACCTGAGCGGGTCCGTGCCTGTTCAGAACGTCGCCTTTTACGACTCGGTGCGCGGCGAGTACATCTGCTATTCCCGAACTGGCCACCGCGGCGTGCGAGCAATCCAGTGGTGTACGTCCAAGGACGTCACCAATCCACTGCGATTTTCGGGCAAGCAACTGACAATCAACTACGCCACATCCGCAGCCGGTAGCGTTCGCATCGAGATTCAAGACGTGGACGGCAAAGCACTGGTCGGCTTCTCGGCGGACGATTGTCCGGAACACTACGGTGACAGCGTTCACCAGACGGTTGCATGGAAAGGCGGCGCCGATGTTTCCACTCTGGCCGGCAAACCCGTGCGATTGCGCTTCGTAATCAAGGACGCCGATTTGTATTCGTTTCAATTTGTGGAGTGACAATTTCATTTGTCCATCGGGGCATTGGACACCCGTGGGAGAAGAATGGTGTGTCGTACATGGTCACGTTCCAAGACGGCGACAAGTTTCGGGCGTGGTACCGCGTGGACGGCGCGGAGCCCGGCGAGGACAGACGTCAGGCGACGGCCTATGCCGAAAGCAGGGATGGGGTTCACTGGATAAAGCCGAACCTTGGATTGCTGGAATTCAATCGCTCCAAGGAAAACAACCTTGTCAGGTGTAAACTCAAAAACCTTGCGCCGTTTCGGGACGACAATCCGAACTGCAAACCAGAAGAACGTTACAAGGCCGTGGCACGCTGGCGGGATCTCTATGCGGTGGTTTCGCCGGACGGGCTCCGATGGAAGAATGCGGCGAAGAATCCAATTCTAACTGAGGGCATGTTTGAATTCACACAACATCGCCTTCTGGGACTCGGGATCGTCGATTGCTGGCTTGCCCGTCGATTGCTCGTTCCATTCGACGGGCCTGGAGACCGGCCTAGAGACCCGTCCTACGACCTACCCACGATTACCTATTTGGACAGCGCCACTTTGGGAAATAGGTGATTTGCGCGCACGTTCACTAAACGACTTAGGGCGCTGCTAGCTTCTCCAGCTTCTAAAGTGGCGCTGTCCAACTGAGTCATTGGTCAATAGTCATTTCAAAGGATGGCGGGTTTTTGGAGTCTTCGCCGAGTTGTTCCAAGAGATCGAGGCTGCCTCCGCCGCCGGCTCCAAACGCGCCTCCGCCGCCGGCTCCAAACGCGCCGCCGAGGCCGCCTCCTAACGCTTGCTCGAGGATGCCGCCCGTTTCCTGGTCGACGTCGGCTGGTTTGTTTAGCTTGTCGAGCGCATCGGTGAATTGGCCGAACGGGCCGCCGACCTGATTCTTGTTCGTGATGTCGTCGGCCGTGTCGAATTCTCGATCCGGTCCCGCGCTGGTAATGACGGCTCGAGCGCCTTCAGCGTGGTAGCGAATCCGCTTTTGGAACCCATCCGCCAGGTCTCCGATCAGCTCATTGCCCTGTTCGTAGGATGGGTAGGAGCCGTGATCCGTTTTGAATTTCTCGATTCGCTGTTGGGCGGTCGCCATGGCGGCTCCCGTTTTCACGGTCATCGTGGCTCCGGCGATGCTGACTCCGAATACGGTCGCCAGCGTGGCCAACCAGGCGCAACCGAGCATTCCCGTGACGGCTCCGGCGAAGGCCATGCCCCGCGGTTTGCGGAAGAGGGCCAGGCCGCTGAAGAAGACGCCCAGCGGACAGAGCGCGCCGCAGGTGAGGATCAGGCCCATCAGCGAGACCCAGAATCCGGCCGTCCCGAGTGTGTTGGTGGGGGGCGCCTCGAGCACGATGCGGCGGCCATCCAACGCTTGCTCGAGCGTATCGTCGTCGAGCGCTGGATCGTCGAGTGAATCGAGGTCGATTTCAATGGTCCTGCTCATGACGTATCCTCAACGGGCTTGGCGGATCGAGACGGTTGTAACGCCCGCGCGCACAACCGGTCCGTCTACCTCTTAGATACGTCACGAATTCGCAAGTGGAGGCGCCACCCCGAGTGAGCTGGCTATTTCTCCAACTCGCCCGCCTTGTAGCGGCGCCAGTAGTCGTCCAGAGCGCCCTTGACTTTGCCGCTCAGCAGCACGACGCCCAGGATGTTCGGGAACGCCATCCCGAGTATCAGTAGATCGCTGAAGTCGAGGATGTTGCCCGCCGTGACGATGGAACCGAGGACGGTGAAGGCGAGGAACAAGACTTTGTAGACGATCGACAACGGTTGGCCGAAGAGCGACGTCCAGCAGCGTTCGCCGTAGTACGACCACGAGATCAGAGTTGAGAAGGCAAAGAGCACGACGGACAGATAGAGGATCCACTTGAACCACTCGTATCCGCCGACTTGAAAAGCGACGGATGTGAGCGCGGCGCCTTCCTTGCCGGCGACCAGGGCGGCGTTCTCGGGGAAGGCGTTCGTGTCGTAAACCTGAGTGATGACGATCACCAGCGCCGTCATCGTGCAAACCACGACCGTGTCGATGAACGGCTCGAGCAACGCCACGATTCCCTCACTGACCGGCTCGTCCGTCTTGGCCGCCGAGTGGGCGATGGCGGCGGATCCCGTGCCCGCCTCGTTGGAGAAAACAGCCCGTTGGATGCCCATGACGAGCACGCCGAGGAATCCGCCGAATCCGGCCTGCCAAGTGAACGCCGAGCTGACGATCAATCCGAACGCCCCCGGAATCTCGGTGGCGTGAGTCGCCAGGATGAACAGAGCCGTCGTCACGTAGGCAACGCACATCACCGGAACGATGCGACCAGCGACGGCGCCGATGGACTTGATGCCGCCGATGATGACTAGTCCGGCCAGGAACGCCATCCCCACGCCGTAAATCCAAGGGTATTCCTGGAGGATTGGGAACTCGGCTTTCACGGCGTTCATCGACTGGCCCACCTGGAACGCATTGCCGCCTCCGAACGAGGCGCCGACGCACAGCAGTGCGAAAACCGTGGCCAGCACTTTCCCCAACGGACCCAGCCCCATCTCGGTGAGACCCGTTTTCAGGTACTGCATCGGCCCGCCCAAGACAACTCCGTCCTTGTTGACTTGCCGATACATCTGACCGAGCGTGCACTCGGTGAACTTGCTCGTCATGCCCAGCAGGCCAACAACCATGATCCAGAAACTGGCTCCGGGGCCACCGGCCGCAATCGCCAGCGCCACGCCGGCGATATTGCCCAACCCGACGGTGGCGGACAAAGCTGACGCCAACGCCTGAAAGTGCGACACTTCCCCCGTTTCGCTGGGGTCGTCGTAATCACCCCTGGTCAGACGGACCGCATGCCAGAAAGCGCGGAAGTTGATAAACCCCATTCGCAACGTAAAGAAGACGGCGCCGGCGAACAGCCAAGCGACCACCAGCGGCAAACCCGAACTGGTGTGTCCCATGTCGACCGCGATCGGCTGTCCGCCCACCATCGCCTGCGCCGAAAAATCGGTGATGCCCGAATACTGAGAGAGCTGCACATGCAAACTGGCGTCCGACGATTCAAATCCATTGCCCGCGATCGCCGTCAGCTCGTAGCTCTTTGCTTCGCCGCCTTGCATCGTCGTGGTGATCGATACGGAATCGGCCGACGCGGCTGTGCTCTTGTCCGCGCTGAGAACATAGGCGGTCGTCACGTTGACTGGCTTGCCGTTGACCTGACGAGTGCTCAGCACCCATTCCAGGAAGTGATCGTCGCCCAAGGCGATCACGTTGCCATCGTCCCCATGGGGGCCGTCGTGAGTCGCCGAACTGGCCGTGGTGAAGATCTTGAAAAAGAAGAGCTTGCCAATCGGTCCCACCACCCACGTCCCGAACGCGCCGTCGATCCGCTGAGCGACGGACGTCGTTTCCGGGGCCGCGGTTGCAGCGGAGCCGGCGGGGGGCTGCGAGCCAGTAGTGGAATCGGCCTCGTCTTTGGCCTCGTCCGGATCTGCCGTGTCCGAATCCGGCGTGTCCGAATCTGACGTTGGCAGCGTGCTGGAGGCGCCGTCCACGGGCGGCGCCGGGCTGCTCTCTTGGCCAAGTACTGCGACTGAGACTGAGGCGAGCAAGAGCGTCAGAACAACGATAGGCAGGCGTTTTGCGGCGATCATCGAGGATTCCTCGAACTTGGGTAGGCGGATCAAATCGTTCTGGCAATGCCAGCGTAGAGCGCGCCCATTTGTTACCAGTCGCGTCCCAGCGAACTGGGATTTGGGCAACTTCTATCCAATAACTCCCGCAATGTCAATGCTTTACGGCCATCGCCGGATTCTCCGATATTTTTCAAATATCTAGTTGTTAAAAATGTGGCAAATGCCTATAGTTGGATCGTTCTCACATCTCCACGAGAAGACACGCAGTTATGGCCGACCCCGCATCCACATTTGTATCCTCGGACGCCGATTTGCTGAACCTGCTGCGCGGACGTCAGCAGATGACGGTCAATGAGATGGCCGACGCGATGGAGGTGACGGCGACGGCTGTGCGACAGCGATTGACACGGTTGCTCGGCCAGGGCTTGATTCAGCGCAACGCGGAGCGGGCTGGCCGGGGTCGCCCGTTGCATCAATACGAGTTGACCGAAGCTGGGCGTCGGAAATCGGGAGCCAACTTTGCCGATTTGGCGATCGTGTTGTGGGAGGAATTGCGGTCGGTAAAAGAGCCGAGCGTACGGCGGGGCTTGCTGGAGCGGATCTCGCAACGTTTGGCGATTGAATATTCGCACGAGATCCCGCCCGGGACGCTGGAAGAGAAGATGACGGCCATGGTTGGGCTGTTATCGGAACGGAACGTGCCGTTTGAAGTCAGTTCCGATGGGGAATTACCCGTGCTGACCGCACTGGCTTGTCCGTACCCGGGCTTGGCGGACCAGGATCGTTCGATTTGTTCGATGGAGCGAATGATGTTGTCGGAGATGTTGGGTCAGGATGTGAACTTGAACGAGTGTCGTTTGGACGGGGCGGTCTGTTGTACTTTTGAGCCGCGCCCGTAGATAGAACCGATTTGAGCAAAGAAAAGAAAGGACGAGTTGAGTTGCGGCGATAGGCTGCGATTGGTTGGGGGCGGCTAGGCGATGCAGGTCGCATTTCCTATATTCTCAAGATCTCTCGCAGCCGCGGTAAACCGCCTCAGTAGATGGGTTTGAGAACGATGACGCAACCATGGATTGAAGGTCGAATCGAGGAAAACGTCTTCACTACAACGGTGGAGCAGGCGGTGAATTGGGCGCGGCAATCGAGCATTTGGCCGATGACGTTTGGATTGGCCTGTTGTGCGATCGAAATGATGGCCGCCGGCGCCAGCCGTTACGACATGGATCGTTTCGGAGCCGGTGCGTTTCGGGCGACCCCGCGGCAAGCGGACTTGATGATTGTCGCGGGAACGGTGACGTACAAGATGGCGAGCCGCGTGCGGCGTCTTTACAACATGATGCCCGATCCGAAGTTCGTCATCGCGATGGGCGCTTGCACGGTGGGTGGCGGTCCCTATTTCAAATGGGGTTACCACGTCGTGAAGGGTGTCGATCTCGTCGTGCCGGTGGACGTCTACGTGCCCGGCTGCCCGCCGCGACCGGAAGCCCTGTTGGAAGGGTTGATGAGGATCCAAGACAAGATCAAGGGTCACCGGATCGCCAAGCGCAAGTCGACCGACGGCAATGGCGGCTTCTTGAATCGCGGCGTCAAAGTCGACGACGAGTTGCCGGTGCCTCATCACTCGGGCTACGTGGACGCGCCCGCCGACCAGTCGCCGCTTCAAGACCACCAGAAGATCACCGGCTGAGGCTTCCGCGTTTCGCCAGGCAACTGCCGCGCGAAATCGCCGCACCACGCGAGGCGGCGATCCTACTTCCGATTGAGTGACTGATGACTGAAACTCTACAAATCACGAATCTGCACGTCGAGGTCGAGGGGAAGCCAATCCTCCGCGGCGTCAATCTCTCCATCAAGCGCGGCGAGACACACGCGCTGATGGGCCCGAACGGTTCGGGCAAGAGCACGTTGGGTTTGGCCTTGATGGGGCATCCGAAGTACCTGGTGACCGACGGCGCAATTGAGCTCAACGGTGACGACTTGTTGTCATTGGAGCCCGACGAGCGGGCGCGGCGGGGCGTCTTCATGGCCTTTCAGCGGCCGGTCGCGATTCCCGGCGTCAAGATGGCCGACTTTCTGCGCCACGCCACGACGAACGTCCGCAACCCGGACCGCCAGGAAGGCGAAGATCTGATTCCAATGCGGGAGTTCCGCAAGGAGTTGCGCGGCAACATGGAGCAGTTGCAGATGGATGTCGAGTTCGCGCGTCGTTACGTCAACGACGGTTTTTCCGGCGGCGAAATGAAACGCGCGGAGATCCTGCAACTGGCCATGTTGCAGCCGACCTTCGCCGTGTTGGACGAGACGGACAGCGGCCTGGACGCGGACGCGGTCCGCTTGGCGAGCCAGAGCATCGCCGAGATTGGTCGAGAAAAGATGGGGCTGTTGATCATTACCCACCACGACAAACTGCTCGAGCACAATCGACCTGATTTCACACATGTGATGCTCGGCGGGCGGATCGTCGAGAGCGGCGGGATCGAGTTGGCAGACGAACTACACGAGAACGGTTACGAGCGAATTCGGGCCGCCTACCCGGATGACGAAGCGGAAAACCGGGCGATGGTCGATGTCGAGCAACCGGTACCCTAGCGGCGCGCGAGCTGACGGCTCGCCGTGCCAGACGAATTGCCGAGAAAGAAGTGCAACGAGAAGCTAGACAGATGGCAACTGACGTTAACGCGAACCAATTAGGCGATATCAACAAGTACGATTTCACGACCGATAGCGAGGCCGTCTTTAAGGCTCGCAAGGGCGTCGACGCGGAGATCGTCAATCAGATATCGGAGATGAAGAACGAACCGTCGTGGATGCGCGACTTCCGTCTCCGTTCGCTGGAGATCTTCGAATCCAAGCCATTGCCGCATTGGGGCGGCGAGATCGGCGTCAACTTTCAGGACATCTACTACTACCTCAAGCCGACTGACAAGCAGGGCCGCACGTGGGACGACGTCCCCCAGGAAATCAAAGACACGTTTGACAAACTGGGCATTCCGGAGGCCGAGAAGAAGTTTCTCGCCGGCGTCAAAGCGCAGTTCGAGAGCGAGGTCGTGTACGGCTCTTTGAAAGAGGATTTGGCCGAGAAGGGCGTGATCTTTACGGACACCGATACGGCGATCAAGGAGTATCCGGATCTGGTTCGCGAGTATTTTTCGACGGTGATTTCGCCGGAGGACAACAAGTTCGCGGCGTTGAATTCGGCGGTTTGGTCGGGTGGTTCTTTCATCTACGTGCCTCCCGGCGTGAAGATCGATTTCCCTTTGCAGGCGTACTTCCGGATCAACGCCGAGAGCATGGGGCAGTTCGAGCGGACGTTGATCATCGTCGACGAGGGGGCGGAAGTGCACTACGTCGAGGGCTGCACGGCACCGATGTACAGCACCGAGAGCCTCCACTCCGCCGTCGTCGAGATCGTCTGCAAGCGCGGCTCGCGGTGCCGCTATACGACGATTCAGAACTGGGCGAACAACATCTACAACCTGGTGACCAAGCGGGCGATGGCTTACCAGGACGCCACGATGGAATGGGTGGACGGAAACCTCGGCAGCCAGCTGACGATGAAGTATCCGGCGGTCTACATGATGGAGCCGGGCGCGCGAGGCGAGATCTTGTCGATCGCCTTCGCCAGCCGCGGCCAGCATCAGGACGCCGGAGCCAAACTGGTCCATTGCGCTCCGCACACCACTGGCCAGATCGTCTCCAAGTCGATCTCGAAGAACGGCGGTCGCAGCAGTTATCGCGGCCTGGTCCGCGTCGAGAAGGGAGCCGTCAAGTCGAAGTGCAACGTCGTTTGCGACGCCCTGATTCTCGATCCGGAAAGCCGCAGCGACACCTATCCCTATATCGAAGTCGCCGAACAGGACGTGGCGATCGGCCACGAGGCGAGCGTGTCGCGAATCGGCGAGGAGCAGCTGTTCTATCTGACCAGCCGCGGTTTGACCGAGGCGGAGGCGAGCACGATGATCGTCAACGGCTTCATCGAGCCGCTCGTCAAAGAGCTGCCCATGGAGTACGCGGTGGAAATGAATCGTCTGATTCAGCTACAGATGGAGGGATCGGTCGGCTAGGCCGGCTCGTCCAGGCAAGACAATCTCGCCGCCGGGCGGCGAACAAATGAGATCAACGTGCGGACATTCGATGCGTGAAATGACGACTCAGCAATGCACTTTTGACCAAGCGGGATTCGAAGCGTTGTTGGCGCGGCGCGGCGAGCCCGAGTGGGCTGTTGAGCAACGAAGGGTCGCCTGGGCTCGCTTCTGCGAGCAGGAGTGGCCGGCTCGCCACGACGAAGAGTGGATTCGCACCGACACGCGGTTGTTCAAGTTGGATCGCTACGCAATTCCCGAGGGCGGCGACAGCTCACTCGAACTGCCCGCGGCGCTGTTGCGTGAGGGCGTCGAACTGGCCGGTCAGTCGACCGCGGTCGACAGTCGCCATCACGTGAGCGGCTTGTTGGAGGAGTATCGTTCGCGGGGCGTGTTGTTCGGCGGGTTGGAGGCGATGATCGCCGAGCACGGCGAGCGGTTGCGGCCGCATCTGACCAACCGCATCACCGCGGCGGACGCCGATCGTTTTGCATCGCTCCATTCGGCTTTTTGGTCGGGCGGACATCTCCTGTACGTGCCGCGCGGCGTGGTGATCGAGAAGCCGTTTCATCTGCATAACGTGATGACCGACGGCGGTGTCGACTTGGGGCGAACGCTCGTCATTCTGGAGGACGGGGCCGAAGCGACGGTCATCGCGGAGAACGCGACGATCGCCGCCGACACCGACGGTTTGCACTGCGGCGCGGTGGAGTTGGCTGTCGGGAAAGCAGCCCACCTGCGGTATGTGCAAATGCAAGACTGGGGCAGCGGCGTGTGGCACTTCGCTCGTCAACGAGCGGTCGTCGACGCCGACGCCAGTTTGCAGTGGACCATCGCCGCCTTGGGATCTCGGTTGGCGAAGGTCAATCAGGATGTCGCTCTGATCGGTCCAGGGGCGAATTGCCAAGTCAACGGCGTCATGTTCACAGAAGGCAAGCAGCACCTCTCCTATCACACGCTGCAGCATCACGAAGCGCCCCATTGCCGCAGCGACTTCCTTTACAAGTCGGCTCTGCAAGACAAATCGCGCACCGTCTGGCGCGGCATGATCAAAGTCGATCCCGCCGCGCAGCGGACCGACGGGTATCAGCGAAACGACAATCTTCTACTGAGCGAGCGGGCGCGGGCCGATTCGATTCCCGGATTGGAGATTGAGGCCGACGACGTCCGCTGCACGCACGGGTCGACCAGTGGTCGAGTTGACGACGAACTGATCTTCTACACGCAGTGCCGCGGCTATACTCGACGAGAAGCCGTGCGGATCATTGTCAGTGGATTCTTCCAACAGATCTTTGACCGGATCACGATTCCCAGTGTCCGCGACGCCCTGGCGGGAGCCATTGTTCGACGCGTTCGCGAATACGACTAGCACTCGTCCGCCTCACCGGTGGCGAAGTCCATATCCGTGCGAGCCCTGCATGCCCGAATACACCCGCGTCGCGGCGTTCGATGAGTTGCCTGACGGCGGCAAACTGCTGGTGGAGTTGGACGATCGACTCGTCGTGTTGTTTCGCCTCGGCGATGACGTCCATTGTCTCGACGATGTCTGCACGCACGACGGCGGGCCGTTGGCTGAGGGTGGTCTGACGGCGGACGGCTGCATCGCTTGCCCTCGCCACGGGGCCAAGTTTGAAATCCGCACAGGCAAGGCGCTCACCATGCCGGCGACTGAAGATACAATCACACACGGCGTCAAAGTCGAAGATGGCGCGATCTGGGTCTGTTTGAACGACCAATAGCCGGGTGCCCTCCACCGTGGGAGACTGCCATGACCATCACTGAAGAAGCCGTTTTCGAACAACTCAGCCAGGTAGTCGACCCCGATCTCCCCGGGATCAACATTGTGGAGTTGGGCTTGATCTACAAGATCGAATTCGAGGAGATTCCGGCCGATGAAATCGCGGCGGCAAAGACAAGTGAGCCCGCTCCGGACGCCGGCTTGACGATTCAAGACGATCACGGGTTTACGGCGCCGATCGCTCTCGACGCGCCTCGCGACGCGGGCGCCGCTCAAGCCCCGGACGCCGCCGCCGACGCCGCCGCCCAAACCCCTGACGCCGCGGAGGCCACCGAAGCGGCTGGTCCCAGCGACAGCGGCGCGACCGAGACGTGCGGCGACGACCAGGCGGGCGCCGAAACGACTCGAGTCAAGATTGAGATGACGTTGACGAGTCCGATGTGTCCGGCCGCTCCCCAGCTAGTCGCGCAGTCAAAGCAGTTTGTCGGGCAACTCGCCGGCGTCGGCGATGTCGAGGTTCGAGTGGTGATGCATCCGCCCTGGACACCAGAGAAGATGACTGAAGACGCTCGCGATAAACTCGGCATTTTCTAATGTCGCCATCGTCAGTCAGCGACCGACCGACCGTCTTTGTGTACGAGCACATTACCGCGGGAGGCTGCGGTGGCGCTCCTCCCAGTTCCCTGCTGGCCGAAGGCGGCGCCATGCGTCGAGCGCTGCTGGACGACTTACGGCGGGGCGATCGTTTCCGCCGAGCGCATACGATCGACGGCCTCGATCGGTCGACGCATCGCGCGGCCGCGGCACTTGACGAGTCGTTTGTCTGCTCACATTCGGTTCGGGACGACTCCGAACGAATCGCGACGATTCAGCGGCTGGCGGCCTCCACTGGCGGCGCGATTGTGATTGCTCCCGAGTCGGACGGCGCGTTGTGGAATGTCGCCGCGGCGGTAGTGCATGCCGGCGGGCGGTTATGGAGCCCATCGCCGGAGGTCATTGCCGCCGCCAGCGACAAATGCCGAATGCACAAGTTGTTGAGCGACGCCAATGTTCCCACTCCGGCGGGTCAACTCACGAAACGAGTCGAGCCTCAAACGACCGTTCCGGCCGTTCTGAAACCGCGCGACGGGGCCGGTTCGCAAGGGATTCAATTGCTCCGCCGCCCGGCGACCGAGGCGTACAATCTACCGCGCGAGCAATGGTTGGAGGAATTCGTTCCCGGCGCTCCAGCCAGTGTCGCCGTGCTGGCCGGCGGCCACCAATTGCGCGCCCTACCCGCCTGCCATCAGCGTCTGGGGCCTGACTTTGAATACCTTGGCGGCGCGACAATCACCGATCGAGCACAGGCTGCGCGAGCGGAGGAATTGGCGGTCCGAGCGATTGCCGCCCTGCCCCACCCCGTCGGTTTTCTCGGCGTCGATCTGGTATTGGGGGACACCGACGACGGGACCGGCGACGTCGTCATCGAAGTGAATCCAAGGCTCACCACGTCCTACGTTGGGCTGCGCGAGCTGGCGCGAACGAACCTGGCGACTGCGATGATCGACATCGCCGAGGGAGGGACGCCCGCGTTGTCGTTTGGCGAACAGGCGGTAGAATTCCAGCCAGACGGCGCATGTCGGCTTCGGTCAATCTGATCGTGGGCGCGATTGGAACGCCGACGACAGGAACGATACGAGGCTCATCGTGAATTGGTTGGCGTTTGACATTGGCGGGGCCAATCTGAAGGTTGCCGACGGACAGGGCTTCGCCCACTCGTTCGCGTTCGCCCTCTGGAAGGACTCCAAGCAACTGGCTCGCGAACTGCGGACTCTCATAGCGGAGAGTCCGGCCGCCGATCACATTGCGGTCACGATGACCGGCGAATTGGCGGATTGCTTCGAGAGCAAAGCGGAGGGTGTGCGGTTCATCCTCCATTCTCTGCAAGAGGCGGCCGACGGGCGGCACACGCGCGTCTATTTAACGAATGGAAAGATAGTGTCGCTACAGGTCGCTCTGCAGCGCACCAGCGAGGCGGCCGCCGCGAATTGGCATGCCTTGGCTCAGTTCGCTTGTCGATTCGTCCACCCCGACGGCGCATTGTTGATCGACATCGGCTCGACAACGACCGACATCATCCCGTTGATCGGCGGACAGGCCGCCTCGCAGGGAACGACCGACACCGAGCGGTTGTTGTACGACGAGTTGGTCTACGCCGGAATCGAGCGGACGCCGGTCTGCGCGCTGACTCCCAAAGTTCCGTTCCGCACGAATCCTTGCCCCGTCGCTCTGGAACTGTTCGCAACCACGTTGGACGCCTATCTGCTGACCGGCGAGCTTCCCGAGAGTCCACTGAACCAGCAGACGGCCGATGGCCGACCAGCGACCAAGAGCGCGGCTCGCAACCGGATGGGCCGGATGATCGGTGCGCCGGAAGATTACAACCATCGCGACGCGGTGGCGATGGCGATGGCGGTGGCGGAAGCGCACACGGCCAAGCTGGCCGGGGCGGTTCAACGAGTCGTCGACCGGATCGGCGCACCGGCCCAAATTGTGATCAGCGGCCACGGCGAGTTCGTTGCGCGAAAGGTGCTCGAGAAGTTGGGTCTGACTGCGCAAGTCATTTCGCTCAAAGATCAGCTGGGAGTTGGCGTATCGCGATGCGCGCCGGCCCATGCGCTCGCCACGCTGGCGCGCGAATCGGTTGGAGGCTGACCGTGGCGGCCGACGACGCAACGATTGTCAACGCAACGATTGTCAAGGTTGGCGGAAGTTTGCTCACTCACCCCGACTTGAGCGAACTCACTCGCGCGTGGCGATCGCAGCATCGCCGGCGTCACGTCTTCATCGTCGGCGGTGGTTCGCTAGCCGACGCCATCCGGCAACTCGACGCGGAACAGAAGCTCGGCGAGGAGTTTGCGCATTGGCGATGTGTCGACGTGTTGGACACGACGGCCGCCATCTTCGCCCGCCTGAGCGGATTGCCTGTGGTCTCCGCGTGGAGCGACTTGACCGCACCTGCCACCACCGACGACGTCGTTTTCGCACCGGCAAGTTTCCTGCGCTGCGAGGAGCCGAATCTGCCTCAGCCACTTCCACACAGCTGGTCGGTCACATCGGATTCCATCGCCGCCCGCATCGCCGACTTGCTCGACGCCCCGCTGGTGTTGTGGAAGTCCGCGGACCCGCCCGCTGGTGACGCGGCTACACTTGTTCGGATGAACTATGTAGACGCCTTCTTCGCGAGGGCGTCCGCACATGTGAGCGACGTCGCGTTTGTGAACCTGCGCACGTGGAATCGCGCTGCGACGATTGGCGGGCAGCGAACTTCCGATTCGTAGCGCGGTGAGCCGTCGCGGCGGCTAGCGATCGTCGTCGAGAATATCACGCGGTGATGCGTAAGCAATAACGCTTTCGTCGAGATCGAACGGGAACGTGCGTTGTCGTGTCCGCGTTGTCGTGTCCGCGTTGTCGTGTCGGGCGGTGCAGTCGTTTGCCGTTAGTTCCACCACCACGACTTGCCAGCGGGCGTCGCGCTCTGATGAACATCGGCCATCGGGGCGACTTCAGTTTTGCTGGCGACCTGCCACGATTCGACTTGGACGCCGCCCGAGGCGGTAACCATCCAGCCCTTACGCGTCTTGAGGAAGCTGCACTGGGGGGCGACCGTCTTGGGGGCGTTCCATGACTGGACCGCCAAGTCGCTTTGCTGCTCGTAGAACAGCGGAACGCTCAAGCCAGCCTTGTCGGCCAAGCGATGGTGTTCGATAAGCGCCGCGACGACGGAAACGTCCATGATGTTCCGGAGCTCGCCGAAGATGACTTCCGCCGTGGAGAGTTCCTCGTATTTTTCGGAGAACGTGTCGGCCCATTGCTGAGCCGCCGGACTGGTCTTGCCGGTGCCCTTCGCCTTGCCGTCGTCAACGAATTCGTCTTCGGTGAACGCTTTGACGCCCGACCCGCGAATCTCAAACGCCAAACCATCTTCGCTGCGGGCGATGGGCTCATAATCGCAGGCTAACCACCAGCGCGGGTTGGAACTGGCTCCTTGCCGCTTCGCCAAGTCGAGGTAGCTGGGGAGTCCCTTGACGGGAGACGGCTCGAGCTTCATCGCCAGTCGCTTCATGCGATAGTCGGCGGCGACCAGGACGCGAGCGTAGTGGCTTGTGGACGGAACGCCGGTGACAGTGATCTGTTGTGGACCGAACGCCGTCTTCATGGCGCGTTCCAAGGCAACCAAGTTGCGGGGACCAGGCTGTGCCCGCTGGCTTTCCAGCAGAGTGTTCAGTTTCCGATACCCTTCCGCGGTCGGATCAATGGAGCAGGTGATGCCTTCCGTTCGGGCGGAGTGGACGCTGCGCAGAGCGACCAGCAAGTCGTCCAAGTGGAGCACGGGGCGGCCTGTGGTCAGACCGACGACGTTACCGGCGTCGTCCAATCGCCAGCCCTCGGCGGGGCCCGCGATGACGATGTCGTTCTGTTCGGGGTAGACCAGGACGAATTCGATTCTTTGCAGCCCAGCCAAGTACCGAACCTCGTCCGGCAGGTGGCCTGCGCCGCCCGATTTGATGTGAGCAGCGACCGCTTCATGGAGCCGTTTGAGCGAGATCTTGCGAATCTCCACCGGAGCGGCGGCTCCCGCGGGAACCTTGCCAAATGTCTTGCGAATCTCGGCCAGGTATTTGGCTCGAACGCCGGGATCGGCGGTCCGCACGACGCCAACCGCGTCGATGGAAACGCCGCCGACAGCCGACTGTCGAAACGCTCCCCCCGCTTGGACGATGGCTCCAATGGACAGAGCGCCCACGAGTGCGATGAGGGCGACACTGGTGCGGGTCGCTTTCGACATACCTAACTCCTCAGGTAGCAAGATGTTTCGCGAAATGGCCAGGGTGGTGATCCGCCACCTGAAGAGTTATGTCGGGCCGATCCTGCGCTCAGGCCAGACAAAACCTCCAATCTATCCACGATAGTTGTCAGCGGGCCGTTTATCAAGGAATTGGGCGGCAAAGCAGCGACCTGATAGCGATTTTGACGGCAATTTTGACGGCTGTGCGGAGGGCGGCCTCCGCCCGCCAGGATCGCGCGCAGTTTGCACACTGCGCGTGAATGGCTCATCTGCGGTCGCCGGGAAATCGCAGATTGGATCCGGCCCAACCCACGCGACCGCTGAACGCGAACGGCCCAGTCGAGCACGATTGTCGTGCAATGGTTGAACGCCGACCGGCAAAGTGGCTAAGGTGAAGGAACATGTTAGCCTATCTCGTTATCCGCGAAGGGGCGAAGTGGACCGACGTCTTTCGGCTCACGCCCGGTCGCACGGTGACCATCGGCCGGGCGTCGACCAACCAGATCGTCTTCAAGGACGAACGCTGTAGTCGCTGCCACGCCGAAATATTTCACACCGGCGGCCGCTGGACTCTGCGCGATCTAGACAGCCGCAATGGAACGTTCGTCGCCGGTGAACGAGTGGGGGCGGACTACGTGCTCGAGGAGGGTGATGTTGTCGGCATCGCCCACAGGCAGTTGGAGTTCGTGCACAATCTGCCCGACGCTTTCTCAAAATCCACTCCAGCGGCGCCCGAACCGGTCCGCGTACCGACGGAGGACGAGACGGTTGTCGGCGGCGCGCTGCCAGACAGCATTAGCGACTCCAATGTACTCGGCGCGTTCGAGCCGACGAGCATCACGCATCGCCGCCGCGATACGAAGTTCCTCGAGCCGTTCGAGGAGGAGGAGACCACCAGCTCGCGGATCGCGCGCGACGCCGCCGCACTCTGCCGGCTGGCGTTTGAGATGGGAAAGATGCAGGATGAGGTCTCGGTTGCCAACCTGGCGCTCGACGGATTGTTTCAGGGCGCCAAAGTCGACGGCGGCGCGATTCTGCTCTGCCCCCGCAACCTCGACGGACCGACGACAGCAGAGAACCTCATCTGTGTCGCCACGCGCACCGACGTGCTGCCCACGTACTATCGAGTTTCGGACTTCGTCGCCAATATGGCGCTGCGCGAAGGCGAGGCCGTGTTGGCCCGGAATATCGCCGACGACAGCACGCTGGCCAGTCGCGACAGCAAGGGGATGTTGCATTCGACCAGCGTGGTCTGCGCACCGATTCGGCACGACGGCAACACACTCGGATTAGTCCATCTCTACTCGACTGACACGGCGCGAACGCCGGACGCTGACGACTTGCACTACACGATGTATGTCGCCGAAAACGTCGCGATGGCGCTCTGGCGTCTGGAGCGGCAGCAAGAGCTGGCCGAAGACCTGTCGCTTTCCCGCAGCGAAATCGTCGAACTGCGAAAGCAGCTCGGGGCCGAGAGCGAGCTGGTCGGCAACAGCACATCGCTGCAGCGCGTCAAGCTGCAGATTCAGCAGGCGGCTCCCAGTCGGGCGACCGTGTTGATTCGCGGCGAGAGCGGGGTCGGTAAGGAACTGGTCGCCCGCGCTGTGCATTACTCGAGCCCGCGCAAGAACGGTCCTTTCGTATGTCTCAACTGCGCCGCGTTAACCGAGACGCTGTTGGAGAGCGAGCTGTTCGGTCACGAGCGGGGCGCGTTCACCGGCGCGACCGAGCGAAAGATCGGCAAGTTTGAGGCCGCCGACGAGGGCACGATCATGCTCGACGAGATCGGCGAGATGAGCCCTTCGATTCAAGCCAAGTTCCTCCGCGTGCTGGAAGGGCATCCGTTCGAACGGGTCGGCGGCAGCAACGCGGTGAAGGTGGACGTACGAGTGATCGCCGCCACCAACCGCGACTTGGAGCGAGCGGTGGAGGATCGCGACTTTCGCCGCGACCTCTACTTCCGGCTCAACGTTCTCGAGGTCAGCGTGCCTCCGCTGAGGAAACGCGGCAGCGACGTCATTGAACTCGCGCACCACTTCCTCGAACGCTACCGCCAGGAAACGGGCCGGCGACTCAACGGTTACACGGCGGACGCGTTGGAATTGTTGCGGTCTTATCGTTGGCCGGGAAATGTACGGGAGCTGAAGAACGTCATCGAGCGCGCCGTGGTGTTGGCTCCTGGCGACTACATCGGCGTCGAAGATCTCAATCTGTCCAACCTGGCCACGCCGGGCGAGTCGAGCGAAAACGTGTTGCCGCGGTTTGAGGCGTACCAGCCGCTGACGCTTGCCGAGTTGGAGGCGCGTCACATCGAAGCCACCTTGTCGGAGACCGGTTGGAACAAGAGCCGCGCGGCGACGATTCTCGGCATCGAACGTTCGACGCTCGATCGCAAGATTCGCCGCTACAAGTTGCAGCCTCGACCGCCGGCCCGATGAATGGTCGGCCGAGCCAGTTGATCGTCAGGCGAAATCGATCGACAGGCGCCGACCGTCTTTCCAACTTTGGTCGGCTCGCAGCATCACTCGCATCGCTCGGTAGGCGTCCTCGAGGTCGCCCGTCTTGCGAACCAAACTCGTCACGGCTCGATGGAATTGAGTCAGCAGTTGTTCGCCGACCGGTCGCTCGCTTTCCAGCGACTCATGGTGCCGTCCGGCGTCGTCGAACCAGATCAACGTACTCGGCAGATCGAGAAATGCGACGCCCCGTTCACAACAGACTTGCAATTCGGCGGGCGGGCGAAAGGAGGCCGCCTTCGGCCAGTCGTGTCGCAAATACTCTCCACTGCTGATGTGGGCCAACGCGCCGCTGCCCGGTTGGTCGGCCGCCGAGAAGTCGAGGCTGAGCATTTGATAGTCGCGGCGTCGCTGCTCGTCCGGGGGAGTCAAATGCTGAACGCCATTGACAGTGGTCGGTTCGCCGGCGATGACATACCGGCACCAATCGACCAACTCCATCATGTCGCGAATCGCCGAACTTTGCAGGTCATCGCATTCGCTGGGCGGCGACTGGGGTTTGCGGACGTGGCAGAAGACGAGCCGCGGTTCACCGAGTCGCGTGGCGATGAGTTCCTTGAGCCGCAGCGTAGCGGGCGCGTTGCGACGTGGAAACTCGGCCATGAAAGCGACGCCCGACTGTTCGATGCGTAATTTCATTTGCCGGGCGGCCGTCAAATCGATGTCGAGCGGTGCGGCGCAATAGACGGCCTTGCCGGAATCGCAGGCGGCCAGAATCGGCAGCGCTCCGTACCATTCGGGTGAGAGCAGCAGGACGGCGTCGACGTCCGACCGGGCGGCGAGCGCTCGGAATCCGTCGACCGTAGCCGCTCCGAACTCGCGCGCCGCTTGTTCGGCCCGCGCGGCCACGTGCGTGCAAACAGCGCGCACTTCGAATCGGTCCGTCAAGGCGCGCAGCGCCGGGCAGTGACAACTCTGCCAATCGTCACCCAGCCCAACGAGCCCGACGCGAAGTTTCATCGCCCATCCTGTAAAAGAGAAATGAGAGGAGGAGCGATTATACCGACTTCTGCGAAGTCCGTTTGAATGTCGTTCCGACGAATGTCGAGCGATCTCGGAACTGCCTCACACCGTCTCGTCGTCGGCCGCTTCGTCCAACTCATTGAGCTCTTCGAGCCACAGGCGAATCTCGTTGTCGTATTCGCTCGACAAGTTTCCGAGCACGAGTTGCCGGTGAAACTCGGCGGCTCCCTCCTTGAACATCTCAGCCGCCTCGGCGCTGGGAAACCGCCGCATCGGGTCCGGAGCGATCAAGCCCCGGCAAAACTTCAGCAACTGGTCACTGCCCGCCAGCTCTTCCGGCAGGAACTCCTCCAGCCGTTGAGGCATCATGCGTTTGACTTCCATCAGGTCGCGATAGGCGGTGATTCCTTCGAACGGCTGGCGGCCGCCGAGCATTTCGATCAGCACATAGCCGAGCGACGCCAAGTCGCTGCGGGGCGTCGACTCGTTCCCCTCGAGCACTTCGGGGGCCGCGTAGGCCGGCGTGCAGGTCCGCGCCGCCGGCGGGTCCGCAATCTCAAATGCGGAACCGATGTCGACGATCTTGGCGTTGCCCGTGCACTTCAGCATGATGTTGGCGGGCTTGATGTCCGAGTGCACGATCCCCTCGCGGTGCAATGCGGCCAGCGCTCCCAGGCAGTCGCGAACCACCGCCACCGCGACGCCCGCCTTCAGCCGCGGTTGCTTGACGCCGGCCGTCACAATGACCCGATTGAGATACTCCCAGCGGCGGGCGCTGACGCGCTCCTCGATCCGGCTGAGCATCGACGGCACGAGGAGCTGGCGGACGTCGTAGCCGTCGACCCACTCCATGAACATCATCCGAATTCTTCTGCGGTCCACGAAGTTGTGGACGTCGATCAGATTGTCTTGTTGAATCTGGGCGACCCGCGCCGCCACGCGCGCGATCCGAATCATGGCGTGTTCGTAGTGCTGGACCGACGCATACCGTTCCGGCGAGAAGATCTTCAGCGCCAGGGGAAGAGTGAATCCGTCCGCACCGCGGCGCTCGCTCAAGTAGACCACGCCCTGCCCGCCCGAGCCCAACAGTCTTTGCAGGCGATGGTGTGTCGTCCAGTGAAATCGCTTATCAGTGAGCACTTCTCGATAACGGTCCACCAATTCGTTTTCCAAGTGCTCGTCGACGGCTGGTTGGGCGCCGCCCTGCGTCATGGTGAGGTTGTCTTGCAAGTTGGTGGTGGTCAGCATGGAGTAGCCTCGAAGGCGGCGGGGAGGCGTGCAGCAAGGTGTAGCAGGTGTAGCAAGGTGAGCGTGTAGGCAGGTGGGGTCTCATCTTACGCTCACCGCTGACAACGGGTAAACCCGGATCGTCACCTTTGGCGCTGTGAGCCCGATCATTTCCGAACGGGAAATCCCAGTTGCTTGTCGACCAAGTTGAGGAGCGGGCGACCGGCGAGATAGTTCGCCATGTTCTCGCAGGCGAAGCTCGTCGTGTCGTCGACCCGTTTGGCCGACTGAGCGCCGACGTGCGGTGTGATCAGGACGTTCGGCATGTCCCACAGCGGGCTCTCCGCCGGCAGCGGTTCGACTTCGCAGACATCGAGCCCGGCGCGTCCGATCCCGCCGTTGGCCAACGCCGCCGCCAGCGCGGTCTCGTCGACGACGGGGCCGCGAGCGACATTGATCAACGTGGCGTCCGGCTTCATCGCCGCCAGTCGCCCCGCGTCAATTAGATGGTGGGTGTCGGCGTTCAGCGGAACGGCCAAGACGACGACGTCCGACTGGCTCAACAGCTGGTCCAGCTGTTCGGCCGGCCGGAGCTGGTCGACGTGCGGCGGCTTGTCGATCGGAAAGCAATCGGTGGCGATGATCCGTGTGTTGAAGCTCGCCAACACCTCGGCGATTCGCCGACCATTGCCTCCGAATCCGACGATGCCCACCGTGCGACCGTGTAGATCCAACGTCGGACGCCGGACAAACTCACGCTCCTGTTGAGCCCGGAAGAAGGTGGGCATCCCCCGGTAGAGCCCCAGCAGCAGGGCTAATGTCTGTTCGGCCACTTGATTGGCGAAGAGCCCCGAGGCGCTCGTCACCAGAATGTCCGACGCGATTACGGCGGGAGTCAGGCAGTGGTCCAACCCCGCCGCGGAGGACTGGATCCAGCGCAGCCGGCCTTGGGCGACCACTTCGTCCCATGGAACAGGCACTTTGGCGTGACCGATAAAGATATCGGCAGTCAGTAGTTCCGTGGCGATCCGCTCTTGGCCGGCGTCAATCACCTCGGCCTGTGGAGCGGCGGCGGCGATTCCGTCACAGTGTCGCGATTCGACCGGGTAGCAGAGAACGATGCGCATCGGCGATGCTGGTCCTTGGCTTAAGGGGGGCGTTTGACCATAATATTTAGCTGTCCTGGCCAGCTTCGCCCAGACCAAGTACCGCTTCCACTCCACCTTCCGCCCACCTTCCAACTCCCCGCCCCATTGCCTGACAATCGTTGAGGACAGTAGTGTTCGGCGCCTCCAAACAGCAGATCGGCATCATCGCAGTCG
>JASMLW010000152.1 GCA_030748485.1 Pirellulaceae bacterium | reverse complement strand
AAGTCGACGCTCACCCAAGCCCCTCTGCCCGCCGACGACCCAACGCGCCGTCAGCCCGATATTACGCTTGCCGGCGAACATCTCAAATGGCAGCCTCAAGTGCCGCTGCGTGAGGGGCTGGAGAAGACGATCGATTGGTTCCGCACCATCGACATCGAGCAATTTCGTCCGCCCACGCCCAACTACTAGGCGCGTTTGAGTTCAACCTTTTCTCAGCCGCCGCCGAACGGTTGTCGATCGCCACGATTCATGCCCGCCGACTCAACGAATTCGCCTCGTCGACGTACTCTCGTCGTCGCCGCCCTGGTCGTCTACTGGGCGGCTTTGTTTGTCGGCACGCACACGCCGTCGTCGCGGATCCCCGTCGCGCCGAGCGTCAACGACAAGGTGCTGCACTTCGCGGCGTATGCGGGGTTGGCGTTCTTGCTTTCCTGGGCGATGGGGCCGCAACGGTTCCGGCCGTTCCTCGCCGTCCTCGCGATCACGGCCGTTTACGGGATCGCCGACGAGTTACTGCAAATGGCGATTCCCAGCCGCCGGGCCGACTGGCAGGACTGGATTGCCGACGCGCTCGGCGCACTGGGGGGCGTCACCGCGTTCATTGTGGTTCGCCGTTGGTGGATCGCCCGACATCCAAGCCAACCGCCCAGCTAGCGCGTCAGCCGAGCTCGCGCGGAGAACGCGGCGTTCTCGCTACTCCGCCGGCGGCAGATTAAGATGAAGTCCCGCGTCGACTTTGAGCATTCCGGTTCAGCCGACGTGGCAACCAAGTTTCAACGCCGTGAACAACTTTTCAACTGAGGATGACGACGATGAAGTCGCGACCATCGTGGCAGGGGATTCTGATCAGCGGTTTCGTTGTGGTTCTAATGACCGCTACGGTGGCTGACGCGTGCCGGCGACGCCGCCTGCGTCGCGGCGGCGGTGAACAAACTGCCGCGGCCGACGACGTCGCTTGGCGAAAGCTGTTCGACGGCAAGACGCTGACGGATTGGCGAGTCGCCCAGTTTGGCGGCGAGGGTGAAGTCAAAGTCCAAGATGGTTTTGTGCGCATGGGTATGGGCGACTCGCTGACCGGCATCACGTACACCGGCGACGAGCTGCCGGTGACGAACTACGAGATTCGACTGGACGCTCAGCGGATCGACGGCATCGATTTCTTTTGCGGACTGACGTTCCCCGTCAAAGACTCGCACTGCAGCTTCATCGTCGGCGGCTGGGCGGGAGCCGTCGTGGGTTTGTCGAGTATCGATGGACTCGACGCATCGGAAAACGCCACGACGAAGTTCGTCAACTTCAAAACGGGAACGTGGTATCGCATGCGAGTTCGCGTGAGGGACGACCGCATTCAATGCTGGATCGACGACAAACAGATTGTCGATCAGGACATCGACGGCAAGAAGATCTCGATTCGCGACGAAGTCGATCTCTCCAAGCCGCTCGGCATCTCGGCCTGGCAGACCGTGGCCGGCCTGCGGAACATCGAAATCCGCGAACTCGACTAGAAGGCATTTCAAAACCGACGTCTTGCCGTACGATGGCCTTCCAAGGCGCCTTCCAAGGCCGTCGTTTCCCGAGGATTTCCAAATCCGACGGCCTTGGAAGGCCATCGTACAAGGTTTTGAAACCTACAGTAGCCATTAGTCCATTAGGCATTCATTAGCCATTAGGCCCTAGTCCTTAGTCATTCCAATGATCGACACTCTCGATCCTCTTCACGACCACTTCATGCAGCTGGCGCTGCGCGAAGCTCAGCAGGCGATCGCCGAGGACGAGGTGCCGGTGGGCGCGGTGATCATCCGCGAGGGCAGCGTGATCGCGTCAGCTCACAACCAGCGCGAGCAGCTGCGCGACCCGACGGCGCACGCCGAAATGATCGCCATCACGCAGGCGACCGAATCGGTGGGAAACTGGCGGCTGAAGCACTGCGCCTTATATGTGACGCTCGAGCCCTGCGTGATGTGCGCGGGGGCGATCGTGCAAGCGCGGATCCCGCTGGTCGTCTACGGCGCGGTCGACCCGAAGGCCGGGGCCGTCATGTCGCTCTACGAGCTGTTGAACGACGAGCGGCTGAACCATCGCGCACAAGTGCTCTCCGGCGTCCGCGCCGACGAGTGTGGTGAGCTGCTGACCGAGTTCTTTCGCGGGAAACGGCGGCAAGGGAAAAAGTAGGCATGAAAAAAGCCCGCTTCGATGAAGAAGCGGGCTTTTGAGCTCTTACTTGGGCGAGCAAACTTATTGCAGGTGCTGGCCGTCCAACGTGTGACCGGGATACGGCACATCAGACGAGACCGACTTGCCCGTCATCAATTGCTGGTAGACGTAATACGCAATGTCTTCTGAGATGAAACGCGTATTGCCATCTGCGAAGACAATGTTCACGCCGCCGGGATGCTCGCTCGACGGACGTAGTGTGCTAGCCAAGTTGGACGTCGTCATCGACGCCGAATCCTTCAGGCCATTGATCCGCATGAGCGAGCTGATCGGGTGCAACGGAGTTGCCGGAGGTGGCAGCGGCGGGACAACGACCCCAGTCGTGGTCAGATCCTCGGAAGCGTAGAGGTATGTGAACACATTGTAGCCCGACGCGTGCTGGGCGCAGGTTCCGTCGCCCGGAACGGCGGCGCTTAGGACTCCTGCGGCTCCCTTGCCGTTGAATGTCCAGAAGCGGAAAGGAGATGCGGGTGGAGCAGTGATGTTCTCGGAGAACAACAAGGTGTTGCTGGCTCCGTCAATCAGGTCGCTGACAGCCACCTTGGGCAGCGGTGGCGGCGTGGTGAAGCTGCCGCAATCCACAGTGATCTCAGCCCACTCCGCCACGCTGCGATTGACAAATACGCCATTTGCACTGCGCTCGGAACGAATGTTGTCGGCTCGCGGACCTGGCTCACCACCAATGGCGATGTAACCTGCGTTAGCGACCATCGTCGAGACGGGCAAGGTGACATCCGCAGACTGCGCACTGGGGCAGTAGAGGACCGGCAGGTAGGGAGACAGGCGGCTCGCCGGATTCAGCAAGTCCCAGAGGCCTGTGCTTCCCGTCTGGACGAAGTCGGTCGTCGCGTCCTTCCAGTTGTTGAATGTCGGAATTCCATCCAAGTGTGGCAGTAACGGAACGATCCAGGGCGCTGTTTGCAGGCCGACATCGTTGGTGTAGCCGGGGAATCGTTGATGGGTGCCCTCAAACGCAATGGCTGCGATCGCGACCTGCCGCATGCGGCTGCGGCATTGAGCTGAGCGAGCCGCTTCGCGGGCTTGTTGGACGGCGGGTAATAGCAGTGCGGCCAGCATGCCAATGATGGATATCACCACCAGCAGCTCGACCAACGTGAAACCTTGGGGTCTTCTCCGGACCATTGTTAACTCTCCCCTGGTGGAATAACGAGATGTGAGGTGGTGAAATGCTGATTGGACGTGGCTGGTGCCTTGTATTGTCACAGAATCAGCCTCACTCGTCTAGGAAGTTTTCAGTGTAAATACTCGCAGTCGCTGAAGTTGCCTCCGGCCGCACGGGTTGCCCGCGGGCGCTCGGTTTGAGACAAATGAGTCAGCCCGAGCCGGCGGAGCGCGGATCGCACCGCAAACGCAAAAAGCGGCCGGAGGCGGACGAGTAAGCAATTGGCATCAGCACAGTTACGGCACAATAATGCGGCGCATCTACCTGGACTACAACGCCACGACGCCTGTCGCTCCCAGTGTCCAGGAAGCGATGATGCCGTTTCTGACCGAGCACTTCGGCAACCCGTCGAGCAATCACGCGCTTGGTCGAGCTTGCCACGAGGCGGTCGAGGACGCTCGCGAGCAGGTCGCCGGCCTGCTGGGGGCGGAGCGCGAGGAGATCGTCTTCACGGGCGGCGGCACCGAGGCGAACAATCTAGCGCTGAAAGGCGTCATCCAACGAAGATCGCCCGGCGAAGCTCATTTGATTGTGAGTTCGTTTGAGCATCCGTCGGTCGACGAGCCGGCCAAGCACCTGCATCGCATCGGCTACGCCGTCAGTTGGCTGCCGTGCACGCCCGACGGTGTCGTCGAGCCGCAGGCAGTCGAGGACGCGATTCGACCGAACACGGCGTTGGTCAGCGTGATGCACGCCAACAACGAAGTCGGCTCCCTGCAGCCTATTCGCCAGATCGCCGAGGTTTGCCGGAGTCACGACGTATTGGTCCACACCGACGCCGCGCAATCGACCGGCAAAGTTCGCACGAACGTCGACGAGCTGGGAGTCGACCTGCTGACGATCGCCGGACACAAGGTCTACGCTCCCAAAGGCGTTGGCGCGCTGTTTGTTCGCCGGGGCGTCGCATTGGAGCCGGTCATCCACGGGGCCGCGCACGAAGGAGGTTTGCGGCCGGGAACGGAGAACACGCCGTACATCGTCGGGCTCGGCCGCGCCGCAGTGCTCGCCTCGAAGGCGCTCGACGAAGCGGCCGATCGGCTGGCCGCACTCCGCGACCGGTTGTGGGAGCGCATCTCGCGGGCGATCCCGCGGGCGACCATGAACGGATCGCAAGCCGAACGCCTGCCCAATACGCTCAGCCTCAACTTCCCCAACGTCACGGGCGGCGAGTTGCTGGGCCGCACGCCCGAACTGTGCGCCTCCACGGGCTCCGCTTGCCACAGTGGTGTCACGCACATGTCACCGACGCTCGAGGCGATGGGACTCGCTCCGCAGACGGCGCGCGGCGCCGTGCGGCTGAGTGTCGGCTGGTACACCTCCGAGGAAGATATCGATCGCGCGGCCAGCCTGCTGATCGCCGCCTGGGAAGGCCTTGAGGACTAGAAAGCCTCGTAGTTCAGCCAGCGCGGCGCGCGAACGAAACTTGAGCTAGAGAACGACGAGTAACACAGCGATGACTGCAAAGCGGCAATCCACTGGCGTTCTCGGACTCGACGAACGGCTTGGCGGCGGACTGCTGCCCGGCGCTCTCACCGTCGTCGTCGGCGCAACGGGAATCGGCAAGACGCAGCTCGGGTTGCAGTACGCGGCCGCGTCCGGCGAAACCGAACCGAAGCGCGGTTTGATCTTTGATGTCTGCGCCCGCGGCGATTCACAGAATCACGACGACTACGCCAAGCGGATGTTTGATTGGGACCTACAGGTCGGGCAGCCGCACCAGCGCGACCGGCTGGATGACTTCTACGCGGAGGCGAGCGGCCTGGGCGACTACCTGCACGTCTTCGATTACACGGGCCGCCGCGTCACCAAACGCGATCTCGACTGGGACGAATGGAACGAGTGGCAGGCTCAACTCAACGTCCGGCTCCACCACGCCATCGCCTTTCTATACGGCGGTTTTGTGAGCGGCGCGCGGCGAGTTGTCGTCGACGGGGTCGAACCGTCGGATCGCCCCAATGAGTCGATTCAGCTCAACATGTTTGAGTACGTCTACCATCAAATCGTCCGCAAGGACCCTCTTTGGGTCGCCCGGGACCTGTTCCGCGAGCGGTTTCGCGCCAACAGCGAATCGGCCGCGGCCCACAACTACGATCCCGCGACGATCGGCTGCCTGCTGCTCTCTACGTCGCATGAAGTCATGCTCGACGACTTGATTTCTCGCCGTCTGGATGAAGGCGACGCGTTGTCGAACGCCAACACCCTGATCTACATGGGTAAGACACGCGAGGGAAACCGGGTCGGGCGGGGGATGTTGGTGGCCAAGCATCGCGGCAGCGCGTGCTCAGACGAGATCCTGCCCTACGAGATTGACGACCACGGCGTGCGGCTCACGGAAAACTGACGCGAGTCGGCGCGAGCCGCGCGCTGCGGCTACGTCGTGGGAGGCGGTTTGGGAGCGTCGCCGGCCGGTTGGATCGACAGCCCGTCCGACGCTCGCAGCATCAAGCGGTACGCCTTGCCCCGTTGCAACTTGATCGACACGGCCTCGCCGTGCGCCGCGCGGATTCCCAACTCGGTCGCGCGTTCTCGGTCGTTGGCGATGTTCCAAAAGTCGTTCCAGATTCTCCGCTCCAACTCGGTCGTCATCGAGCCGCGTGAGTAGATCCGCGGTCGCGCGCCGATTTCGTCGATCGCAAATCCTTCGTTGGGCTCTTGGAACTCGCCGAAGATGCGGCGGAAGAGCACCAGTGACGTCGACCGTTCGATATCGGCTGTCTCGACGTACTTGTCATCGAACTTGACGACCCAGTTATCGACGTAGACGACGTCGCCCATGATGCGAAACTTCTTCGGCTCGTCGATCCCCCGCCCCTCGTCATCGACTTCGACGAATTCGACCAAGGTCGTCAGCTTGCCCGTGTCGCCGTCGGTCTGTTGATCGATGACGGTGAGCCGCGCGACGCGGTGATCGATCTTGAGCAAGTGCAGAGCCGTGTCGAGACGTGTGATCTCCTGCTGCTTCTCTTCGACGTCCTTTTCCAAAACATCGATCTGCTCCTCGTTGGCGACGATCGTGTCATGTTGCTGAGCAATCTTGACCGACTTCGCGTGCAGGTCCTGCTCCGCGTCCTTCAACTGCTGCTGAGCATCATCCAATTCGCCCTGGATCTCGGTCACTCGCTGTTGAGCGATCTCGGTTTGCCGCCCCGACTGGTCGTAGGCCTGGTAGCCGAACCAACTGCCGGCTCCGACCCCGCCGACGACCAACAGGGCCAACAGGGTTCGCACGCTACTGTTGAGCACGGCGAGTGAATCAGTAAAGGACATGAGGGTGCTCCAGCTGGATGAGCGTGATATGGGCGGCGAGGTGGACCTGTCAGTTTTATCGCATGACAGGTTCGGCCCAGCCGTGGCAATATTGGCGGTTTTGAAAGGATAGAGCGCAGGAAATGGTGCGATCGGCAAGATAATCGCTACAGTCCCCCAAGGCAGCCCTGGGCGAGCGTCTGGGCGCGGATTTGGGCGGGGATTTGAGCGGGGATTTGAGCGGCCACAATCTCGGCCACTCGCTACGACCTTCCCATCAACCGGTCGACGGCCGCTCCGATGTCCGGTTGGCTCATCAGCCCACCCCCTACGAGAATGGCGTCCACTCCAGCAATCTCGAGCATTTCGACGTCCGCGCGGTTTTCGATCCCGCTCTCACCGACAAAGACGCAATCGGGTGGAACTTTGCCTCGCATGCGGACCGTATGTTGCAAATCGACGGCGAAGGTCCGCAGGTCCCGGTTGTTGACGCCGATCAATGTGGCCCCGGCCGCCACCACGCGTTCGAGGTTGTCGGGCTCATACAGCTCGACCAGCGGTGTCATCCCCAGCCGGCGCGCTTCATCGTGCAGCTCTCGCAGGCTGCCGTCGTCAAGACACTCGGCGATCAACAGCACGGCGTCGGCGCCGGCGGCGCGGGCTTCGAGTAGCTGGTAGGTGTCCAGGATGAAGTCTTTGCGGAGAACGGGGATCTGGACGTGACTTCGCGCGGCGGTGAGATAGTCCAGCTTCCCTTGAAAAAACGGCTCGTCCGTCAGCACGCTCAGGCAAGCGGCTCCGTGAGCCTCGTAGATCTTCGCGATCTCAACCGGATCGAAGTCTTCTCGCAGTACGCCTTGCGAGGGGCTGGCCTTTTTTATCTCGGCGATCAAACGGATCGGTCCGGGCCGGGAGAGCGCGGCGAGAAAATCGCGGACGGGCGGGGCGTCGGCCACCCGAGCTCGCAGCTCGGTCGCGTCCAGAGCGGCTTGACGAGCGGCGATTTCCTCGCGTTTGCGAACGACGATCTTGTCGAGAATGGTCGCCATGGCGGAGCCGGAGTCGCTAGTGCTTGAAGTGCCTGGCGCCGGTGAAAATCATCGGCAGCCCCCGCTCGTTACAGGCGGCCACGACCTCGTCGTCCCGCTTGGACCCGCCCGGCTGGATGATGGCGGCCACGCCGGCGTCCGCCGCTTGATGAATTGAGTCAGGGAAAGGGAAGAACGCATCGGACGCCAACACCGATCCGCTGGCTCGGTCGCCGGCTTTCTTGATCGCGATCTCGACCGAATCCACGCGGCTCATCTGACCTGCGCCGACACCGCACAAGGACGTCTCCTTCGCCAGCACGATCGCGTTGGACTTGACGTGGCGAACCATCTCCCAGCCAAACCGCAAGTCGGCCAACAGACGATCGTCGGGATGGGCGTCGGTTCTGACCTGCCACAGTGATTCGTCGTCCGCCTGGCTGTCGGCGTCCTGAACGAGCAGCCCGCCGCCGAGGAATCGGAATTGACGTTCGGCCTCCGGGGGACCGAATTCGCCGACTTCCATCAAACGAACATTCCCTTTCCACTTGGGTTTCGTGGTCAGTATCTCGACGGCGTCACTGTCGAAGGCGGGCGCCACGATCGCCTCGACAAACAGCCCCGGCGTGGACAACAGCTCGGCCGTCTCGGCGTCGACGGCTCGATTCATGCCGAGCACCGAGCCGAACGCGCTTTGCGGGTCGCCATCCATCGCGCGTTGGCAAGCGGCCGACAGCGTCCCGGCGGTCGCCGCGCCGCACGGGTTATTGTGTTTGATTACGGAGACAGCCGGGCCGGTGAAACTGCGCACCATCGACAGTGCGCTGTCGAGGTCGAGGAGGTTGTTATAGGAGAGTTCCTTGCCGTTGAGCTTGCGGGCGGCCACCAGGCTCGGTCCGTCGGCACCCACGGAACGGTAGACGGCCGCCGCCTGATGAGGGTTTTCGCCGTATCGCAGCGAGCTCTTCAACCGCCATGTCGTATTGAGAGTCGATGCGAATCCCGACTGACCCTCGCCACAGAAAAAGTCGGCGATCGCCCGGTCGTAGCGGGCCGTCATCGCAAACGCCTCCGCCGCCAAACGCTTTCGCAAGTCGAGCGACGTGGCTCCCGTTTCATTGACCTCGTTGAGAATCGACGAATACTGCTCGGGGTTCGTCGCGATCGTTGTGAAGGCGTGGTTCTTGGCAGCCGCGCGGACCAGACTCGGCCCGCCGATGTCGATCTTCTCGATCGCTTCCTCCCACGTCACGTCCTCCTGTGCGATCGTCGCCTCGAACGGGTAGAGGTTGACGACCACCAGATCGAATCGAGCAATGTCGTGGTCGGCCAGCGCTCGCATGTCGTCGTCGCGATCATGCCGGCAGAGAATACCGCCAAAGACCTTGGGGTGCAGCGTCTTCAGACGCCCGTCCATCATCTCGGGAAACTGCGTGTAATCGGCCACGTCGCGGACCGTCAAATCGGCCGATTCGAGATGCCGCCGAGTTCCTCCGGTGCTGTAGATCTCGACGCCGGCAGCGACCAATCCGCGGACGAAATCGACCAGCCCCAGCTTGTCGCTCACGCTCACGATGGCTCGCTGGATTGAAGTGGACATAGCAGTTCCCAGTTAGGGGCTCGTTGAGTGTCGGAGGAAGGAGGAAGAAGAGGAATGACCAGGGACGGGCCGTGCGAGGCCGATTTTAGCGTGGTGTCCGTCGCCTGTGGAGCAGGGGAGCGGCGCAATGACAGCGGACGAACTGTCGCACCTGTACGTTGACGGGCGGCCTGCGCGCAAAAAAATCCTTGCCTGGATGTGACAAGGATAAGGCTACCCGGCTAGGACTTGAACCTAGAATAACGGAACCAAAATCCGTAGTGTTGCCGATTACACCACCGGGTAACTTCGCCCAATGTTATTGCTTGTCCCGTTTATTGACAACCGCGAATGAGAGCTGCTCGAGCTCGATCGCCAAGTCGACTCCAACGGCGTGAACGTGTGCGGGCAACGACAGCGTCACCGGCGCGAAATTCAGGATTCCCTCGACACCCGCCGCCACCAATTGCTCCGCCACAACTTGCGCCGCCGCGCCCGGCACGGCGACAATCGCCAACCGGATGCCGAGCTGATCGACCAGTTTCGCCAAGTCGCTCATCGCGTAGACAGGGATCGACTCGATTCGGTTCCCCACTTGTCCGGGGTCGGCGTCGAAAGCGGCGACGATCTCAAAACCCTGCTGGCGGAAACCACGATACCCGAGCAACGCGTGTCCGAGATTTCCGGCGCCGATGATGGCCACCGGCCACGATCGATTGGTGCCCAGAATCCGGCGGATCGCCTCGATCAACTCCTCGCAGCGGTAGCCGATCCCCGGGTAACCAAACTGACCGAAATAGGCCAAGTCCTTTCGCACTTGAGCATCCGTGAAACCCAGCATCTTGCCGAGTTGCGTGGAACTGGTCGTCTCCTGGCCATCGCGTTCCAAGTGATGAAGTTCGCGGAGATAGAGGCTCAACCGGCTGACGACCGCCTTGGGCGGGATCGGACCATTGACTGCCCGCTCTTTCGGGTCGTGCTCTGTCATGTGCGTAAGTCGAGTATACTGCTGCTGATACGGCCCGATAGTTACTGTAAGCGGCCAGCCTCTGGTGGACAAGCCAAACCGCCGTCGGCGAGTCGAGTGGCGCCGCTCTGGTGGTCGCCCAATGCAAAAACGCCTCGAGGAAACTCGAGGCGTGGCAATGACTTGTGGCAATGACTTATTGAATCTGGCGTCCCGCCGGCGACTCTAAAGACTGGCGTGGTCGCCGTGGTTGACTCGCACCTCTCCGGTCGTCGAATTGTAAATCCAGCCACCGGTTGTCACTCCGGCGCCGATCGCAATCGGCCCGTTGTTCGTCACGATAGCGACAGCTGTCGAATTTGTGATCGTTTCGGCGGGAACTTCCGAAATGTACGGGCCATATTCACCAGACGTGGTGATCGCGCCCGACTTGTCGGTCTTGACGGTCAGGTCGCTGAGCGCCTTGGGGCGCGCGCTGTCGTGCTGGGCTTTGAACATCTCAATCTGTGAGCGGAGAGCTTGGAGATTGAATGTCGCGGTATTGACCTTCGCGTCCCGAGTCGAATCGGTGAACTGTGGAATGATCGTGGCGGCTAACACAGCCATGATCACGACAACAATTAACACCTCGACCAGTGTGAACGCGTTTCGTGATTGGGCGCCCATGTTTTGAAACTCCAATGTCCTTCGTGGTTCATTCCCTGCCGGAAGCATACGCCGCAAGCTGCCCGTGGAGCTTTGGGGGATCTCCATCGCGGCTTAGAGGTATCTAGGTCACCGAGAGTGAGTGGGCAAGAAAAACGCGGTCTTTTCCGCGTCGATCCGAAGTTCCCCTATTTCTCCTATATACCCGTCTCCGGTCGTCGCTCGGCTGAGGACCACTCGCTGTTCGCAGGTCTCGGGGGACTGGAGAAAGAGTGGTGGTCGACTTGAGTCGGAACAACCGTCACCACCGTCGCTCTGGGGCCCACTTGATCAACTTTTTTTCATCTCCACAGAGCTCCCAGAGCGCTTGAACTATTTGTTTGGCTAAGACTTCGCTGAACGCCTAAGGGCGGCGGAACGTTTTTTCGCCCCAATCGCTCTAGTTCAAGCCAGCGACCCAGATTGACGATGAAAACGACAACGGGCCGCAGCAGCGGAAACTCGTTGACAATGCGCAGTTTACGCAAAGTTTTCGGGATTTAGCGATTGGGGAGCCGATCGACCGCCGGCAGGCACGCGTGGCGCCTTGGGCGCCCCACCAGACCTTGTGATTGCTTTCGAGGAGACAACAAGATGTTTGCACGATGGAGTGTCCGCTCGATCATCGCAGCCGCCCTGCTGTTGGTGTCGAACACGGCCTCCGCCGCGTACTTCGGAGCCGCCAGCTACAGCAAGTGCGGAGCCGATGATCCGGCGGAATACTGCAGCGCCAAGAAGCAGTGCCACACCGTCATGAAGACCTGTCGCAAGGTCGTTTATGACAAACAGCAGTACACCTGCTACAAGACGGTCTACGAAACGGTGTACGACACCAAGACCGTCGACTGCGTGAAGTACGTTCCCGAGACTCGCTACAAGACGTGTGAGTACACGGTCTGCAAGCCGGTCTACGAGACTCGCTACAAGACGTGTAACTACACGGTTTGCAAGCCGGTCTGGGAGACGCGCACCAAGCAGGTCTGTTACACGGTCTGCAAGCCCGTCTACGAGACGCGGCAGAAGACGATCTGCTACACGGTTTGCAAACCGGTCTGGGAGACGCGCACCAAGCAGGTCTGTTACACGGTCTGCAAGCCCGTCTACGAGACGCGGCAGAAGACGATCTGCTACACGGTCTGCAAGCCGGTCTGGGAGACGCGCACCAAGCAGGTCTGTTACACGGTCTGCAAGCCCGTCTGGGAAACCCGCACCAAGCAGATCTGCTACACGGTCTGCAAGCCGGTCTACGAGACTTGCCAAAAGGAAGTCTGCTACACCGTCTGCAAGCCGGTTCACTACACCAAGACCGTCGAGGTCTGCGGTGGTCATTGGGAGACGCAGGTCACCGAATGCCCCGGCCCCGTGGTGCGAAAGCGAATTCAAGAACCCGGTTGCTGGGAGTGGGATCCCTGCCGCTGCCGCTGTGTGTACGTGCCGGGCAACTGCAAGGTTGTCGAAGTGCAGTGCCCGCCGCGGAAGATCTGCAAGAAGATCTGGGTTCCCGAAGTGCGGACCAAGACGATCAACTGCGTTCGTTACGAGCGTGAAGTTGTCAAGAAGGTCGTCCCCTACACGGTCTGCCGTTACGTGACCGAGAAGCGGGTCAAGAACTGCACCTACCGCGTCTGCCGCATGGTGCCCGAGAAGCGGGTCAAGACCTGCACGTATCGCGTGTGCCACATGGTGAAGGAATGCCGCACCAAGAAAGTTCCTTACACGGTGTGCAGTTACGTGAAGCAGAAGTGTGTGAAGCGGATCCCGTACACGGTCTGCAAACCCGTGCACTACTCGCGGACCATCTGCGTGCCGCGATGTGTTTCCAAGAAGGTTCCCTACACGGTGACTCGTTGCGTACCGCGTATCGAGTGCGTGCAGGTTCCCGTTCAGGTGTGCTGCCCGGCTCCTTGCCGGCAACGCCGCCGGTTAACCAAGGGCTGCGACTGCTAGGTTGACGCTGTCCGGCTTCCGCTCCCGGAAGCAACACAGTCTGGTGATTAGACGGTGGCTCGAGTTTAGCTCGAGTCACCGTTTTTTATTGCGTCGGCTAGTTGCGTTTCCAGCGGACCAGGTAGAGCAGGGCGACGAAGTCGTACACGGCGTGCGCGATGATCGGCGCGAGCAGATGATCCGTGTGGAGGAAGAGCAATCCCAGGTACGCGCCGATCGCCGTCGCCACCACGGCGTAGGCTGAGGTCAACGCGTGGCAGACGCCAAACACGAAGGAGGCGGCTGCCAACGCGACCCAGACTCCGTAGCGTCCGCCCAGCCAAGCGGCCAACCCGTCCTGCAAGAGACCGCGAAACAGCAGTTCCTCACCCAACCCGGCCGCCGCGGACAGGAGGGCCAGTTCGATCACCGTCAGCGGAGCGAACATCGGCACGATGTGACGTTCGACGACCTCGTGGAGCTCCGCCAACGGAGCCCACCGCAGCCGCTCGATCACCAACAGGGCGACCAGCATCGGGCAGGCGGCGGCGAGCCCCCAACCGGCGACAGTCGGCCAAGCGTCCCAACTCCCGGCCGTCGTCATCGTGCGGATCGGGCTATGCCCGACAAGCCAACCCAAAAAAAGCGCAGCCACCCCCAACGCCATTTCGAATCCAAAGGCGAACGCCGGCGGGGTGGAGGGTGAATCGGAATCCATAACGGGGAAGGGAGACCCCCTTGGTATTGGTTTGCGGACGCCAGTTGAACCTAAAGGCAATCGCCGTCAAGCGGCGAATTGGATTGTGGCCCAGTGGTCGCCGCGCTCGCAAGGGCCGTTTGTTGACCGTCCAGACGACCGCTGGTAAACTCGCCGATTCTCTAATCTCCCAGCGGACTCAGCGTTCGCTTAGGTTCAAAAAAACGCCCTCGCACTCGCCCGAGGATTCCCGTTCACTCGCTCAATCAAGAGACGTACACGATGGCTAAGAAGAAAGCCTCCCGCTCGAAACGAATGACCTACTACTTTGGAAAAACCCGCTGCGACGGCCGCGGCGTGACCAAAGAACTGCTCGGCGGTAAGGGAGCCAACTTGGCCGAAATGACGGCCATCGGGTTGCCCGTCCCACCCGGTTTTACGATCACTACGGCCATGTGCGACGGCTACTACCGAGCCGGCAAGAAGATGCCGACCGGTCTGATGGCGGATGTCCGCAAGAACATCGCCACGCTGGAGAAGGAGCTCAAAAAGGCGTTTGGCGATCCGCAAAACCCACTGCTGGTCTCGGTCCGTTCAGGGGCCGCCGTTTCGATGCCCGGCATGATGGACACGATCCTCAATCTCGGATTGACCGACGAGTCGACGGCCGGTCTGGCGGAAGCGACCGGCAACGAGCGCTTCGCCTACGACGCCTACCGCCGGCTGATCAATATGTTCGGCGACGTCGTGATGGGGGTCGATCACCATCAATTCGAGGCGGTCTTCACGAAGATCAAGAAGAAGTACAAAGCGGCCGAGGACACGGACGTACCGGCGGCCGGACTAAAGCAGCTCTGCGACGAATACAAGAGAGTCTACAAGAGACAGACGAAGGAGGAGTTCCCGCAGGATCCCTACTCGCAACTCGAGAAAGCGATCGAAGCGGTCTTTTCCAGCTGGAACACGCCCCGGGCGATTACCTACCGTCAGATCGAAGGCATCCGCGGCCTGCTGGGCACCGCCGTGAATGTCCAGTCGATGGTCTACGGCAACATGGGGGACGATTCGGGAACGGGCGTCCTGTTCACGCGGGACAACACGACCGGCGACAATCGCCTACACGGCGACTTCATGGCCAACGCCCAGGGCGAAGACGTGGTCGCCGGCATCCGGCCGACCCGGCCGATCGCCGACATCGGAAAGTGGAACAAGTCCATCGAAAAGGAGCTCAAGGGAATCAAGAAGATTCTCGAGAATCACTACACCGACATGCAGGACGTCGAGTTCACGGTGGAGGGCGGGCGTCTGTTCATGCTGCAGACGCGGAATGGAAAGCGGACCGGAGCCGCCGCGGTCAAGATCGCCTGCGACATGGTGCGGGAGAAGTTGATCGATGAGAAGACGGCCTTGCTGCGGATCCCCGCCAACGACTTGCGGCAAATGATGTTGCCGAACTTCGCCGAGTCGGCCAAGCGGGCCGCCACGTTGCTCACCCAGGGCTTGAACGCCTCGCCGGGAGCCGCCACTGGAAAGCTGGCTTTCACCGCGGCCGAAGCGAAACAACGCACCGAGGCGGGTGAGGACGTCATCCTCGTTCGGCACGAGACGAGCCCCGAGGATATTGACGGCATGTGGGCCTCACAGGGAATCTTGACCAGCACGGGCGGTCGGACCAGCCACGCGGCGGTCGTCGCCGTGGGTTGGGGCAAGTGCTGTGTGGCGGGGGCCAAAGATGTGCACATCAACGAGAGCGCCAAAAAAATCTCGGTCAACGGCAAGACGCTGGGAGCCGGCGACACGATCTCACTCGACGGCACGACCGGCGAAGTCATGTTGGGTTCAATCGAGTTGGTCGAGCCGAACTTGGGCGGCGACTTTTTGAAAATCATGCGATGGTCGGACAAGCACCGTAAGCTCGACGTCCGCACCAACGCCGACACTCCGCAAGACTCCAAGCGAGCGCGCGATTTCGGAGCTCAAGGGATCGGTCTCTGCCGCACCGAACACATGTTCTTCGGCGACGAGCGGATTCTGAATGTCCGCGAGATGATTCTGGCGGAGAACGAGAAAGCGCGTCGCAAGGCGCTCGCCAAACTGCTCCCCGTTCAGCGCAAAGACTTCGTCGGGATCTTCACCGCGATGAAGGGGCTCCCGGTCACCGTCCGGCTGCTCGACCCGCCACTGCACGAATTCCTCCCGCACGAGGCGAAGAGCCAAAAAGAGATGGCCGATTACCTCGGCGTCCCGGTCAAGAAGGTCAAGGATCGCGTCTCTCAACTGCACGAATCCAATCCCATGCTGGGCCACCGCGGTTGCCGCCTGAGCGTGACGTATCCCGAGATTCTCGAGATGCAAGTTCAGGCGATCGTCGAAGCGGCGATCAAGTGCAAGAAGAAGAAGATCGCGGCCAAGCCCGAGATCATGATTCCGCTCGTCGGCACGGTGCAGGAGCTGGAGCTGCTGCGAGCGAAAGCGGAGGAGACGATCAAGCGAACGCTGGCGGCTAAGAAGGTGAAAGGCAAGATGGAATTCCCGATCGGCACGATGATCGAGATTCCCCGCGCCGCTCTGACGGCGGACGAAGTGGCGACCGAAGCGGACTTCTTCAGTTTCGGCACCAATGACCTGACGCAGATGACGTTCGGCTACAGCCGCGACGATGTCGGCGCGGTGGTCGCCGAATACAAAGACCTCGACATCCTCGAGGCGGATCCGTTCGAGTCGATTGACGAAACGGGCGTCGGCCAATTGGTGCGGATGGGAGTGGAGAAGGGCCGCTCGACAAAGAAAGATCTCAAGATCGGCATCTGCGGCGAACACGGTGGCGATCCGCCCTCGATCGATTTCTGCCATCGCGTCGGGCTCAACTACGTCAGTTGTTCACCCTTCCGCGTGCCCATCGCCCGGCTCGCCGCCGCACAGGCCGCCCTCCGCCACGGCTAGCGCGCGTGTGGAACGATTGGTTGTAGCGGCAACGTCTGGTTCACCCGTGCTCAAGCACGGGACATCGAGTAAGGTCAGAATCGTTCACAACATGCGCCGAGTCCTCCACGGGCGCGAACTCTCCGTCGCGCCGACGACTTGGGAGAAATGGGGTCTCGAATGTCCCGGGTGCTAAAGCCGCCAACTCCGCTGGAAGATGTGCCGAGCCCGTCGGTGTTTCTCGCCGGGTCGATTGAAATGGGCTCCGCCCAGGATTGGCAAACGACCCTTGCCGAATCGTTGGCGGAAACCGACGCTGTCGTCTTGAATCCTCGCCGCGACGAATGGGACGCTAGTTGGGAACAGTCGATCTCCAACCCTCAGTTTCGCGAGCAAGTGGAGTGGGAGTTGGACGCGCAACAGATGGCGGACGTGATCGCGATGTACTTCGCGCCGGACACCAAGGCGCCGATCACGCTGCTGGAGCTCGGGTTGTTCGCCGGAAGTGGAAAGCTAATCGTCTGCTGTCCCGCCGGTTTTTGGCGAAAAGGCAACGTCGAAGTTGTCTGTCGGCGTTTTGGCGTGCCGATGGTGGCGGACTTAGATGCGTTGGCGGTCGCGGTCCACGAACGGATATTCACATAGCCATCAAGGTCTCTCTCACAGTGTGTCCGCATGCAAAACGAGCTGATTGATTGTTTCGAAGATGGGGGCGGCCAACTGGCGGCTGCAGTCGCCGGACTGTCGGCAAATTGGTCGCTAGACCGGGACCGGGCGAGTGGTCGGTTTTGGAGTTGGTCGTGCACATGGCCGACAGCGATGCAATCGCCATCGATCGCATGAAGTTGGTCGAGATCTACGTAGGACACTTGCACGGGCATTTGGAATTTGTTTGTCAGAAACGGGAGAGACTGGAAACGAACGACGACGGCGATCGACAATGAACGCAAGGTGAGATACCGATTTTCAGCGAAGAATTTGGCGCCGACTACAAGTGCCGCGGCGCGGATGAGGTCGATCCTCTCGAAGAGTAGGGACATTCCCCATGATCGTCTTGCTGATCGTCGACATGCAGTGCGGAATGGTCTCCAACGGAGTTTCGCCAACCGAGCGCGACGTCATCGCAGCACGCATTCACGGCGTGGCTGAGTCGGTCCGTGCGGTGGGAGGCCGCGTCGTTTTCATCCGACACGAGGGACCCGCCGGAGACTCCTACGCGCCGGGCAACGCCGACTGGGAGTTTGTGCCTTCGCTGACGCCGCTCGCGGACGACCACGTCGTCGCCAAAACGACTTGCGACGCCTTCTACGACACAACGCTGAACCACCTGCTGACTGCTTGGGGCGTAGATGAGTTGATCATTTGCGGCTGGGCGACCGACTTCTGCGTCGACACGACCGTTCGCGCGGCGGTCAGCCACAACTACTCGGTGACGGTCGTGAGCGACGGGCACACCGCCGCCGATCGGCCACACCTGAGTGCGGTGCGGATTGTCGAACATCACAATGCGGTCTGGACGGATCTGCTCACGCCCGGCCGCGCCATTCGGGTCGCCGCGGCGAATGCTCTCGCCGAAGAGCTCGGTCGGATAGGATAGCCAGCATCGACTTGCCGCAGTTTTCCGATCGGTCAAACATTGATGAGCTTGTCAATCTACTACCGCAACTGACAACGAAGTTGAGGCAAACGATGACGTTGAACGAATACCTCGAGCAATCGCGTGACGAAGAGGCGCCGCGGGGAACGGTGGGTCGGGAATCCGAATGGATGACTGTCGCGACGTTGACCGTGAAGAGCGGTAGGCTATGGATTGGCGATCCTCAGTTCTCTTGGGCCGAAGCGAACGAGGGGGAGGGGTGCGTGGTCGACGTCCCGCCCGGCGAGTATCAAGTGGAGGCCAAAGGGGTCGATTTTGCCGGAGTGCGCGTCGTTCGCTCGGTGCGCGCCTATCTATCCGGCTCGGCGGAGTTGGTCCAAGGCGCGGAAGTCGATGAAGCCGGTACGGATTCAGGTCAGATCGGTTTGGCCGATCAGCCGGAGTTGAAAGCGTCGTTCGACGTGGCCTGTGGCGACGACGTCGACGCGGCGCTCGACATGCTCGAAGAGGGAGTCGACGGGCCAGTGGGCGTCTTCGAACCGGTGGCGGGCGGCAGCGGCAAAGTTGTCTTTCTCCCCTCCGGATTCGGCGACGGCGGCGGCCCCGTGATCGAGCTCCAATCCGACGCCGCGCGAGTCGGAATCGAGCACGCCTTCTTTGCTCCCGACGAACCGTACTGAATTCTCGCACTCAGGAGCCGAGCCTGCGGCGAGATGGAATCTATTCGTTACCACTCATTGAGGTGGCCCGTGCATCGCTTCCGCCAGTTCGCTCTGCTCGCGACCCTGCTGCCGCTCTGTTGGCTCCTGATGATGGCTGTTCACGAGTTGGGACATGCGGTTGCCGGATGGGCGAGTGGAGGATCGGTCGCCAAGGTGGTAATCCATCCGCTGTCGATCTCGCGCACTGACGTGATTCCCAATCCGCACCCGCTCGTCGTCGTCTGGGCGGGGCCGTTTGTTGGGAGCGTCTTGCCGTTACTTGTTTGGTGGTGCGGGCGGCGGCTGAAACCGACATCGCCCTACCTCCATCTGTTCCGATTCTTCGCCGGGTTCTGCCTGGTCGCGAACGGCGCCTACATCGGCGGCGGATCGTTCGACCCCGTCGCCGACCCGGCAGAGATGATGCGGCACGGTTCTCCCGTTTGGTCTCTGTGGGTCTTTGGCGCGTGCGCGATCTCGTTGGGGCTCTACCTGTGGCACGGCTTGGGACCGCACTTTGGGCTCGGTGCGGAGAAGAGAGAGATTGAGCCGCGGGTTGTCTACGGGTCGGCCGCGCTGTTGTTGATCGTCGCGGTTTCTTCAGCGCTCTTCAGTCCGCGCATCTGATCGCGGGGGTGCGGGCCTGTGATTCGCGCCGCTAGAAAGGGCAGTGCCACACACAAAGCGAGCTACCGCTCGGTAGGCGTTCGGCCGCTCCCGTTGGTCGCTGGAATCGACCGAGAGAAGCCCCAAATCCTCAACGCTACAAGTGCTTGTGACTCGGCGAAGATTAGGCGAGAATTTACGCATCTCTCCTTCGCCGACCCAGCGGATGAAACATGAACCGTCGCTGGTACTCCATCAGTCTCGCCTCTCTGCTCGGTCTGGTCGCGGTGATCTGCATCTGGCTCTCCCGCGAAACCAATCGCGTTCGCCGCCAGCGTCAAGCGGTGGCTGTTGTGGAGCGACTCTGCGCCGACCGCTGGATCACCAGCTACGATTCGCCGTTCGTGCGCGGCGTCGTTTACGACTGTGAATTGACAGATCATGACGGCGTCACCGAATACGATCCATTCGCGGAGCCCGGCGCGCCAGTTTGGTTGCGGGAGGCGCTGGGAGACGACTATTTTCGACGGATCACCACCGTCGACTTGACCGACACGTCGGCCACGGATTCCGACCTCGAGTCGCTATATGGAATCCGCAGCCTTGAGCGGATCGCCTTGAACCGAACGCGCGTGACCGCCTCCGGCGTGAAGCGACTCCAGCAGGCGCTGCCCGCGTGTCAGATCGACTGGACTGCGGAGAACGACATCGTCGAAAAACTGCTGCCCGGCATGCCCAGATGACCAGCATTTCAATGATGAGGCAGCTGCTTTTTGGTTCGTTCTGTCTGGTTCATCTGCTGGGCGTCGCCGGCGCCGTGACGATGGCGTCACTCGAGATCCGGTCGATCTTGATGACCGGTCCGGCGTTCTGCCTGCTGGCCGTCGCGGTCGCTGTGGGCTGGTTGTGCTGCCGGTCGCCCGCGCTCGGACTGTACGGCGTTTCGACGATCGCCATCTCAGGCATTGTCTTTCTCTCCATCATTTGCTTTGGGTGGGGGCCCGGCGAGGCGGAGCGGCCTGTTGTTCTGATGCTGCTTTCGTATCAGTTTTTCGCCATCCCGCTCGGGTTGCTCGCGCTCAGCAGCGTACTAGTGCAAACCGCCGCGAGCGACCGAACTCCGTGGTGGCGGTTCAACCTGCAGTCAGCGCTGGTTTTCTCCATCTGGCTCGGTGTCTCATTGGCGACCTCCAAGGCGGCCAGCCAGAGCGAGTATTCGGCTTTCACATCCACCGCCATCGGGTTGACTTCGGCAACCGTGCTGGGTGTCGGCTACGTCGTCATCCTTAGCGTACGCGGTCGCGTAAAGGGCAGGGGGTTGGTCGGATCGGTCGGAGCGAGTGAATGAACTGGGCGAACAGATGCAGCGGCGTTTCGCCGACGTGTCGACGCGTGGTCGAAGAAATGTCAGGCGGATCTTGATGAGTGGACTGGCGCAGGAATCCGCCTCGACGCGTGACGGGCGCAGGAGGATCGGTGAGATCGAACGACTGCGCCGAGCCGCCCTAGCCGACGCGGCGAGATTCGTCGGCGACTTCGGAGTAAATGCGGAGCGTCGTCTTGGCTTCGCGGCGGGGGGCGACGATGCCTCGCTCGCCCGCGGCGATGAAGGGCGCGAATTCGGCGGCCACTCCAGCAGGGAATTGCTCCCGCAATTGCTCGACCGCGTCGGCCACGGAAAGACCCGTCCGGTAGAGCACGCGGTAGGCTCGCTTCAATTCGTGAATGTCGGGCGTGGTGAAACCGCTGCGGCGCAATCCGATCAGGTTCAGCCCCACGACTCGACTCGAGTAGCCGTCGACCGTCACGAAGGGCGGCACATCTTGAGTGATGTGGGCCTGTCCGCCAACCATCGCCTGTCGACCAACTCGACAAAACTGGTGCACGCCGGCGCCGCCCGATAGATACGCCGAGTCGCCGATTTCAACGTGGCCGGCTAACAGGACGTTGTTCGCCAGGATCGTCCGCGAACCGATGCGGCAATCGTGAGCCACGTGCGTGTTGATCATGATGAAGTTGCCGTCGCCAATCACCGTCTCGCCGTCAGCGTGCATCGAGCGATGCACGGTGGAGTTCTCTCGAAAGACGTTGCCGTCGCCGATCCGCAATCCGCCCGGCTGCTCGAGCTTGAGATGTTGAGGCAGTCCGCCGATCACGGCTCCCTCGGATACTTGATTGTCGCAGCCCAAATGCACGTTGGTGTAAATGCTGCTGCGAGCGGCAATGCAACTGCGGTCGCCGATCACGGCTCCCGCGTCGATTACGCAAAACGGCCCCACGCTGACGTCCGCCCCCAAGTCCGCGTGACTGTCGACAACCGCCGTCGGGTGAATCTTGACGCTCACTGAATTCCCCTCTTGATGCAATTGCTCTGCGGCGGCTTGCGGCGATCCGAATCCCTGGCGCCACATTCGGCGGCGGGAGATTAATCGAAAGTGGCACTTCGGTGCAATCTTGATGGCGACCGTTTTGAGCGAATCCAAATTGGTCGGGGGTCGATCCGCTAGGGCCGCGTGGTAAACTGCGGAAATCGTGATTCTCAGAATTGACCTGGCCGCGGATGCGCCAGTTCCTTCCTGCTCGTTGGAGGTCGTCTATGTCCACTGGCCAAGCCGCTCATGAAATCTATTCCGAGGGCGAGAAACTCAAGGATGAGGGCAAATACGAAGAAGCCATCGCCAAGTTCCTCGAATCGGCCGCGGCCGACGAAAGCTACGCCATCGCCCACTTCGGCCTGGCCGTGCTCTTCGGCCGAGTCGGCAAGCATCAAGATGCTGTCAAGCATGCACGGATAGCAGTGAAGCTGGATCCCGATGATGTCACGTCGTATACGGCGTTGAGTGTGGTGTACCAGCGAGCTTACGCCGGGACGAACGACATGCAGTACATCCAATTGGCCGAAGAAGCGATGGCCAAGGCGCATGAAATACAGCATGGACCGCACGGCCATGGACAGCACGGTCACGGCCATCAGCACTAGCAATCCACGCACGTTTCGTTCGCCCGAGATGTCGAGGGCGATCACCGGGGCGTTGGGCAAAAGCTAGTTGAAGACTCCAGTTGCGACGATTTGAGTGGCGGCAACACGCCGTCACTCACCCCTACGGTGGGGGCAGTGGAAATTCTAGCCCTTCCATTCAATAGAATGGGCGTCTCGCGCATCCTTCAACAAACCCCAACCCTCGAGAGGGATGACATGTCGCGTTGGACTAAGGTCTATGTTGGTTTGCTGTTAGGTTTCGTGGCGTCCCCGGCAATGGCGGAAGATGATCCAGCGGGGCTGGAGTTTTTTGAAAAAAACATCCGTCCGGCGTTGGTGAAACACTGCTACGAATGCCATTCGGCGAAGTCGAAGGTCAAGGGTGGTTTGGTTTTGGACACCCGCGAGGGCATTCGTCGGGGCGGAGAATCGGGCCACGCAGTGGTGCCGGGGGACGTGGAGGGGAGTGAGATCATCGGCGCGTTGCGTCACGAGACGGTCGACATGCCGCCCGATGACATGCTGCCTGAGGAGTTGATCAAGCAGTTTGAGCACTGGATCAGCATTGGGGCGCCCGATCCGCGTGACGGGCCGGCTCCGATTCGGCGGGACATTGACTTCGCCGAGGGCCGCCAGCACTGGGCGTTCCAGTTGCCTCAGCATCACGCACCTCCGGAAGTGCGTGACGCGGGTTGGCCGCGCACAGAGATCGACCAATTCGTGCTCGCCAAGTTGGAGGCGGCCGGACTCAAGCCGGCGGCGGACGCGTCTCGCCGCGCTTTGGCTCGACGGCTCTACTACGACCTCATCGGCATGCCGCCATCCCCGGCGGAGATGACGACTTTTCTCAGCGACAAATCGCCGACGGCGGTCGAGACGTTGGTCGACCGGCTGTTGGAGAGCCCTCACTACGGCGAGCGTTGGGGCAGGCATTGGCTCGACGTGGCTCGCTACGCCGAGTCGAACGGTCGCGAGCGAAACTTCCTCTATCCCAACGCCTGGCGGTATCGCGACTACGTGATCCGTTCGTTCAACGCCGACAAGCCGTTCGATCAGTTCATTCGCGAACAGATCGCCGGCGACTTGCTCGAGGACGTCGCCGGGGGCCCCAACGAGGGTGTGATTGCGACGGGCTTCCTGGCGATCGGCCCCAAGTCGTTGAACGAGCGCAATCGCGAGAAGTTTGTGATGGACATCGTCGACGAGCAGATCGATGTCGTGACTCGAGGATTCATGGCGTTCACGGTGAGCTGTGCGCGATGCCATGATCACAAGTTCGACCCGGTGCCGTCGAGCGACTACTACGCGTTGGCCGGCATTTTTCGCAGTACGGAGACCCGTTATGGAACGGGTGGCGGCGGGGGCAACCGCCAGGCTTCGAAGCTGATCGCCTTGCAGGGCGAGAACGACGAGGCTCAGCAAGCCCAGGTGAAGCATGAGCAGCGTTTGAAGAAACTGCGCGACCAAGTCAAGTCACTGCAAGCCGAGATCCGAGCCGGCAATAGCAAGGGCAAGAACAACAAGCGCAAGAAGAAGCCGGCGGCGGAGGAAAACGCTCAGGCGGACAAGGCGGACAAGGCGGCTCAACCGGCCAACAAGAGAGCGACGGCGCAGAAGGTGGCGCAAGCCCGCCGCCGTCTCAAGCAGTTGAACAACCAGATCAAGACATTGACGAACGACGGGCCGAGCAGCGGCAACGTGGCGATGGGCGTTCAAGAGGGCAAGGTCGCCGACAGTCCGATTTACATTCGCGGCGAAGTCGAATCTCCCAACGGGTCGGCGCCGCGGGGGTACATCACGGTGCTTTGTGAGGACGAGCCGCGCCGCGCGACCGGCGACACGAGTGGCCGCCGGCAATTGGCCGAGTGGATCACCGACTCACAGAACCCCTTGACGGCTCGCGTCTACGTGAATCGCGTGTGGAGTCATCTATTCCTCAACGGAATCGTCCGCACGGTCGACAATTTTGGCGCGACCGGAGAGCGGCCGTCGCATCCCGAGTTGCTCGACAACTTGGCTCTTCAATTCGTGGCGGAGGGCTGGTCGACGAAGAAGCTGCTGAAGCGAATCGCGATGAGCCGCACGTACCAACAGGCCAACACGTACGTGGAGGCCGCCTACGCCAAGGACCCCGAGAATCAACTGTTTTGGCGAGCATCCCCCCGGCGACTCGACGCCGAAGCGCTCCGCGACGCGCTGCTGAAGGTGAGCGGCCAATTGGATCCCCAGCCGCGCGAGAAGTCGGTGATCGCCAATCAAAAAGGCACCGTGGCGATCGGACGCGGATTGCGTTTGGAGGACTTGCGAGAAGCCAACCGGCATCGCAGCGTCTATCTGCCGATCGTCCGCAACGCCGTGCCGGACACGTTGAAGATTTTCGACTTTGCCGAGCCGAGTATGTTGGTCGGCCACCGGCAGGTCACTAATGTTCCCGCCCAGGCTTTGTTCATGATGAATAGCCGGTTCGTCCTTCGACAGGCGGAGGAAACGGCGAAGCGAATCGTCAGTGATTCGGCGCTCGACGAGGACGGCCGCGTGCTGCGCGCGTTTGAGTTAGTGCTCTGCCGCCCGCCGAGTGAAACAGAGGCCGCCAAGTCGGCCGATTTCCTCCAAGACGTTGTTGAGCAACAAGCCGACGGTGATTCTTCTTCCGCCCAAAAGGCGGCCTACTCGGCGCTCGTCCAAGCGTTGTTCGCATCCGCCGAGTTCCGCTACGTCGACTAACGAGAAAGACTGAACAACCAACGGGCGACGCCCCAGTCGTCTGAATTGGACACAGCCATACAAGGAGCGACGATGTCGATGCCATTCTCACGACGCGATTGGTTGCAAAACGTCTCCGGCGGATTCGGATTCATGGCGCTCGCCGGATTGTGCGCTGAAGCGACGGCCGCCAAAGGGCCCCTGGACGCCAAACCGACGCACCACCCGGCCAAAGCGAAACGAGTCATCTTCCTCTGCATGCGCGGCGGGCCGTCGCACGTCGATACATTCGACTACAAGCCGCAATTGGCCAAAGACCACGGCAAGAAGAGCGAGTACGGCAATCGCACTTTTCTGAAGTCGCCGTGGAAATTCGAACAGCACGGCGATAGTGGTCTACCGATCTCCGATCTGTTCCCCAATGTGGCCAAGCACGCCGACGACCTCTGCTTGCTCAACAGCATGTACGGCGATGTCCCCAACCACCCGCAAGCCTACTTGCAATTGCACACGGGAAGCTTCCGTTTCGTGCGGCCGTCGGTCGGAGCCTGGGTGCTCTACGGTCTCGGCGCGGAAACGCAGGAGCTGCCCGGCTTCGTGACGATCAGCCCCGAATCGCGCGTCGGTGGTGCGCAGAATTATGGCAGCGCGTTCCTGCCGGCCATCTATCAAGGAACTCGGATCGGACAACTTGGCCAGTCGGTCGCGCAAGCCAAAGTCGGCAACTTGAGCAACCCGCAGCTCAACCGCAAAGCGCAGCGGCGGCAGATCGACTTCGTTCAAGATCTCAATCGCGAGTTGCTCGAGCGCAAGCGAGTCGACGCGCAGCTGGAAGGAGTCATCGAGTCCTATGAACTAGCGTTTCGCATGCAGGCCGCCGTCCCCGAAGTGATGGACATGACGTCCGAAGATGAGGCGACGTTGAAGAGCTACGGTGTGGGCGCGGGGCCGACGGACAACTTCGGACGCCAATGCCTGATGGCTCGGCGATTCGCTGAAGCGGGCGTGCGATACATCGAGTTGTGTCACGGGAATTGGGACCAGCACGGCGGATTGCAGCAACGGCTCACGGCCAACTGCAAAGCGACCGACCAACCCATCGGCGCGCTGCTCGCGGACCTCAAGCAACGCGGCATGTTGGATGATACCCTCGTCGTCTGGGGCGGTGAGTTTGGGCGGACGCCTCACGCTAAGAAGCAAGATGGTCGCGATCACAACGCGACCGGTTTCTCGATGTGGATGGCTGGCGGAGGAGTGAAGGGCGGAATCCGCTACGGCTCCACCGATGAACACGGTGTGAAAGCCGTTCTCGACCGAGTTCACTTCCACGATTTGCACGCGACCATGTTGCATCTCCTCGGGCTCGATCACAAACAGCTGACCTTCCCGTACGCCGGTCGCGACTTCCGACTCACCGACGTCTACGGTCGAGTGCTTTCCGACGTCGTCGCGTAGCCGGCCGGCGGCTCAAGTCCGGCTTGGGCCTTCCCCGATCGGAATGATGATCCGGAATGATGATCCGCCACAGACGGGCTGAGTAATTCAGCCCCGGGAACCGTCAGGGTCTCACGCGCCCGCGGCGGAAAACCCCTAAAGGGCTGCCCGGCAACGACTTGCACTCGGGAATTTGCCGGCTGAATAAAAAAACGAGTCGAAAAGGGAATGGTTTTCGACCCGGTTCTTGGTGGACATCCCGATATAATCTCGCGGTAGCACGCCCGATAGGATTCGAACCTATAACCCTCGGTTCCGAAGACCGATGCGCTATCCAATTGCGCCACGGGCGCGTCTCGAGGAGACGAAGCATAGGATATTCACTTCTCGTTTGCAACTCGCTCCAGACCTAACGATAATTCCAAGATTCTGCAACCTGCTGCAACGAAACAACTTGACCGCCCGAAAACGCCAATGTTATAAGCGCAGCAGTTAATCGCGCCACATCTCTTCTCCTTTCCGTACTTTCGCGAGTGATCTAAATGCCTTCGGTGACCCTTCGTGTACTGGATGGATGCGATCGCGGCCGTGTTTTTGAATGTATGGAAACCCCCGTCACGATCGGCCGAGAAGAGGGGAACACGGTTCAACTCAACGATGATCGAGTGAGCCGTTACCACGTCAAGATTCAAGAAGATCACGACCGTCTCGTGTTGACCGATTTGGAGAGCACCAACGGCACCAAGGTCAACGGCGAAGACATTCAGTTGAAGATCCTCCGGTTTGGTGATTTGGTCGCAGTTGGCAGGTCGGTGTTGTTGTTCGGTTCGCGCACGCAGATCGCCAGCCGGTTGCGGCAGATTCGTGGTGACGAGTCGGAACTGTCGGGAACATTGGACCCGGACCAAGCCGGTCATTCCTCCTCCTACGACTTCGAACTGAATTGGCAGGAAGAGGGCGATCTGCAGTCGACCATGCATCGCGTCGAACCGCCCGACTTGCCCGAGCGAATGACGCCTGGTCAGGCGGCGCAGCTAGTTGAGTTGCTTGAGTTCTTCCGCATGCGGCTCCGCGGGTTGGTTAACTCGGTCCAATCAGATGACGACCAAGAGCGCGTCACGCTCGATTCAGCCAAGTGGCAAAACCTGCTCGACCTGCAAGCTCGGTTGGCCGAGTATTTGCGCGCGGTTGGCGATCCAGCCAAATAGGCCGCGCCTCGCCGTCACGTTCTCACACGCCGTCACGTTTTCTCGCGCCGTCGCGCCGTCAGGACCATGAGATTCAGCGGACCGTGTGTCATCCAAGGACGCGAAGCGGACGAGCGCGTGCTCGGCCCTCTCCTCGAAACGGATCCCACAGCGCCACACGAAGTACTGGCGGATTCGTTAGCTCGGCATGGGTATCTCTTCGTGCGCGGGCTGTTGGACGGCGTGGAGATCGAAGCGGCTCGCGCGGAGGTGTTCGGGCGGTTGGCAGAGGTGGGGGAAATTCTCGAACCGGTGTGTGAGGGGATCTTCTCGGGCGTCAGCCACCGCGCGGAGCGAGTTAATCTAGGAGAGTTCTGGCGATCGGTCAGTCAGGGAACGGCGATTCGTCGCGTCAGCCACGGCGACCGGATTCGCGCATGGATGCAGAACGTCTTCGGCGAACCGGCTGCGCCGCACGACTATTTGTTTCTCCGTCCCGGTGTCGTCGGCCGGGCGACCCATCTGCACTTCGACCGTCCCTTCTTCGCGCGAGGTTCGCAGCGAGTGCTGACGGTTTGGAGCGCGGTGGGCGACATTCCCGTTTCCGAGGGACCGCTCTTCGTCGTCGAACGAGGGCATTGTTTTGAAGACTTGCTCGGCCCCGTGCGAGAGATCGACTACGACTCCTCGGCGGGACCTCAAGTGCAATTGACGCAGAACGCGGCCGCGTTCGCCGCGTCGCGGGGCGCGCGATTGTTGGCCGCCGATTTTCGGGCGGGCGACGTGATCGTGTTTGGCATGGAGGCGCTGCACGGCACGTTCGATAACTGCTCGCCCATTGGCCGTACGCGGTTGAGCAGCGATGTCCGCTGGCAGCCGTTGGCCGATCCGTTCGATCCCCGCTATATGGGTGAGGATCCGCCGGGCACAACGGGAGCCGGCTACGGTGAGTTGAACGGAGCCAAGCCGCTAACTCAGGACTGGCACACGCGGTAGGTCGTGGGCGGCTGAGACGGCCTCCACATTGAGTCCGGCGGGTGGTCCGAAAAACTCACCCGCGCTAAGTCCGGGCGACCGTTGGCTTTGACATATCCGGCCCCCGCGCGGCCGGCGAGCGGCCGATGTTCAGCGCCGTCGCAGCGGATAGAATTGACGACCTCGCGGGCTCTCCTCCAGCTCGCTTCACTTGACGGACTCTCCTGCAACGGATTGTAGCAATGACGAATCGACCGTTCGTCCATCTCCACTGCCACAGCCACTACAGCCTGCTTGACGGAGCCGCGTCGATAAACAAGTTGGTCGACCGCTGCGCCAGTCACGGCATGAACTCGTTGGCGCTGACCGATCACGGCAATCTGCACGGCGCGCTGGAGTTCTATCGCAAAGCCAAAGCCAAAGACATCAACCCGATCATTGGGTACGAAGCGTACATCGCGCCGGGCAGCCGATTTACGAAAGACGCCGGCAGCATGAAGGAGTCGAGTTACCACCTGACGCTGCTGGCCAAGAACAAGACCGGCTTCCGCAATCTCGTCAAGATGGCCTCGGCCGCTTCGCTGGAGGGATTCTATTTCAAGCCGCGGATCGACAAGGAGCTGTTGGAGGCGCACAGCGAGGGGATCATTTGTCTGAGCGGATGTGTGTCGAGCGAGTTCAACCGGATGCTGCTGCGGGGTGGTGACGGCGACGGCAAGTTTCTGGATGAAGTGAAGGACGTCGCCCGCTGGTTTCACTCGGTGTTCGGCGATCGCTATTTCGTGGAGATCCAGAACAACGGCGTCGAGATTCAGCGTTTGGCCCTCGAAGGAGCCGTCGACATCGCCAGCCAACTCGGCTTGCCTCTCGTCGCCACGAGCGATGCGCACTATGTGGATCCAGAAGACGCCGAAGCTCAAGATGTGCTGCTCTGTATCAACACGGGGAAGTTCCGCACCGACAGCGGTCGAATGCGGATGGACGGCAACCAGTACTATCTCCGCTCGCCCGAAGAAATGTATGGGCATTTTCCGGGGCTTGAGGACGCCGTTCAGCGGAGCCAGGAGATCGCCGATACGGTCGACATCGATCTGGAGCTCGGCCAGCGACACTTCCCGACCTACACGCTGCCGGCGGAAGAGACTCCGGAAGGGTATTTGCGGAAGCTCTGCCTCGAGGGCCTCCACGAGCGGTACGAGGGAAACGAGGAGATGCGGCCCGGCGGCCAGCTTTCCCAAGTTGTCATGGATCGGCTCGACCGCGAATTAGGGGTGATCAATCGGTTGGGTTTCCCCAACTACTTCCTGATTGTGTGGGACTTCGTCCGCAAGGCGCGCGAGTTAGATGTTCCCACGACCGCGCGGGGCAGCGGCGTCGGGGCGTTGGTTTGTTACGCGCTCTATCTGAGCCACGTTTGTCCGATCAAATACGACTTGCTGTTCGAGCGGTTCCTCGATGAAAACCGCCTGGAAGCGCCGGATATCGACATCGACTTCTGCAAGGAGAAACGCGCTGAGATCATTCGGTATGTGAAGGAGAAGTACGGCGAGGAGAACGTCGCGCAGATCGGCACGTTTGGCACGCTGGCCGCCCGTGCGGCGATTCGCGACGTCGGCCGCGCGCTCGGCATGCCGCTGGCGCGAGTCAATCAGGTTGTCGCGATGATACCCGAGCAGTTGGGGATCACGATTCAGAAAGCGCTTGAGGTAAGCGACGAATTGCGGAAGACGTGCGCCGCCGATGGCGAAGTCCGCGAGTTGATCGACTTGGCTCAGCGGATCGAAGGCCTGGCTCGCAATGTCGGCACGCATGCGGCGGCCGTCGTGATCGCCGACCAACCGCTGACCGAATACGTGCCGCTTTGCCGTGTCACCGGCAAGACCGACATCATCACCCAATGGTCGATGAACGACGTCGAGGCCGCCGGGCTGTTGAAGATGGATTTCCTCGGCCTCCGCAATCTGACCATCCTCTCCAAGGCTGTCGAGATCATCGACCGCACACGCGGTGAGCGGATCGATCCGCTGCAGTTTCCGCTCGACGACAAAAAGGCGTTCGCTCTGCTCTGCCGCGGCGAAACGAAGGGAGTTTTCCAACTCGAAAGCGGCGGCATTCGAGACCTGCTGCAGAAGATGAAGCCCGATCACTTCCGAGACATCATCGCCACCAATGCGCTCTACCGCCCCGGTCCGCTCGAGGGCGGAATGGTCGACGACTACGTGGCCGTCAAGCACAAGCGAAAGGAGGCTACCTACAAACACC
>JASMLW010000151.1 GCA_030748485.1 Pirellulaceae bacterium | reverse complement strand
GTGTTGTTGGACCGTTGCAAAATCAATCGCAGTCGATACTACGCCGGCGTTTACTTTCGCGACGGCTCTCTGCGCTTGAAGGACACCGAGGTCGAGTCACACCGTTACTACGGCGTGATGGTTTACGGCAAGGGCGATTTTCAAATGGTCGGCGGCTCGGCGAAGAAGAACGGCTACGGCGGCGCATACGTCTACTCCACCGACAACACAGCCTCGTCGCGGTTTCGCCAGGTGGAATTCAAGAACAAGCACTACGGCGTGGTGGCCCAGCGCGGTGATTGTCTGGCCGAGGAGTGTCGCTTCACGAAGAATCGTTACGGCTTCTTGAGCATCCATTACCCCAACAGCACGGTCCGCGACTGCACTTTCGACGAAAACCACGTCGGCGTGTACGCGCACAATTATCGGGGCGGTCGCCTTCATCTGGACCGCTCCAAAGTGTTCAACAGCAGGTCGCACGGCGTGCTGGCCTACTACGCTGGCACCGCGCTGACGAACTGTCTGGTCGCTGACAACCGATCCTACGGCGTCTACGCCTACGGCGCCGGCCGCGGCAACAACCTCAAAACGCCGACGACGGTCTACAACTGCACCGTCGTCAACAGCAAGCGCGACGGCTTGCGAGTCTACTCGGGCAAAGTGCGGAACTGCCTGACCGCCTACAACGGCCGGCACGGGATCTACGCCAGTTCGACGAGCCAACTGAACAACTTGTCGTACGGAAACCGCAAGCGAAACTTCAACGTCACGCACGATACGAACATCGAAAAGGACCCGGAGTTCGTCAATCGCGGCAAGGACGACTTCCACGTCCTGGCGTCATCTCCCGCCATCGACGGAGGCACCAGCACGGTCGCGTTAACATTCGACCTCGACAAGATCAACCGTCCGCAGGGAATCACCCACGACATCGGTTGCTACGAGCGCAAAGGGGCGATCCGACTGCGGATTGTGCAATGGAAAGAAGTTCGCTGAGGGCGGTCGCCTCGAACTCAGTTCATCACGCGACGAAGCCCGCCCAGCACTCCGCCCAGCTGCTCGTGGACCTCCGCAGTCGCTGAGACAACCAGTGCGAGCACGGGCTTGTAGTAGAAGATCGAGCCGGGGCCGCCGGCGTCGTCCCAGAAATCGGGCGCGATCGTCGACTTGATCAACTCAATCAGATCCGGGCCGTAGTCGGCCTTGCCAATCCCGCCCCGCGCGCCTTGCGCGCCCCGTTGGGCTTCCGCAAAAACTTGACCCGGGCCCCCCAGCGATCCGTTCACCAACTCCAGCTGTTCGGTCAAGCTGGAGGTTAACTCCTGAGTTAGCAGAACGAGCGCAGGGTCCATCGGCGCGTTGGGTTGCCTCTTTGTTTGGCGAGGAACTTTGAATTCCCGTTCGAGATCGCGTTGAATCTTCATCAGCCGCGAGCGGAGTTTGATCCGATAACCCTTCAGCGTGTCGCTCGTGTCGAGCCGCGGGTCTCGCTTCAACTCGAGATACAGCTCGGTCATCTCCTGAATCGTCGCCGCCCGCTCCGGCTTGGCTTGCTTACCCGCCTCAGCTCGCGAAAGCCGCCGCAGGTCTTTCGAAATCTCATGGTAGCGGCGGCCGTCGGCCTTGGCTAAATCACCCGTCACAGGTGGCGCAGCTAGTAGTGCGGTGAGAATCAATAACGATGTCATCCAGACCTCCTCCCGATCGTGAGCCCCTCGCTCTCGTTCAATGTATCGGCAGAGAAGCAATCCGGCAATCAATCTTGAGTGTCGGGTTCTGCTTGATCGGCGCGTGTCGGCGTTGGATCGGCGCCACGGGCGGCGGCCTGCTCGTAGCGAAGCAGCCAGTTTGCTCCGCGACTGCCCGCCTTGGTGAACCAGCCGGCCCAAACAAAGCCGATCGCAGCGCCAACCATCGTGTCGCTCAGGAAGTGCGCATTGGTCTCCCACCGCTGCACGGCCGCCATGAGAACCAATACGAAGAAAATCCACCGACCACGTGGATAGAAATAGACCAAGGCCACGGCAAAACCGGCCGCGGTCGCTGTGTGGCCCGACGGAAACGATTGAAAGGCGGAACCGTATTCCGCGTAGTCGAGGATCAACTTGTCGCCGTTCGCCCACGGAAGAAAAGGCCCGAAACTCGATGCGAGTTCCGACTGTTCCAGTTGAACTTGAAAATATGTGTGCGGCCTCATCCGCGCCACAACCAGCTTGAACGCGTTGGCAGTCAATCCTCCTCCGAACGCGCAGATTGCCAGTCGCAAGACGCGACGGGGCTGCGGATCCAGGCAGAGGATGACGATGAGCAACCCGCCCACTCCCGCCCCGTGCGAGAAGACTTCGCACAGCGCGATGAACTTGGCGATGTCGCCGGGAAACCCCCGTGTGTAGAGAAACCGCGCCAGCGGCTCGTCGATCGTCCAGGCCGCCAGGGGAGCCAGCAGGCACAGCCCACAGGAAATGATCATCAGCACCGTGGTCGTCGGTCCAGTCAGCCGAGCGTCCGCTCGATCCATCCCATCCACTCCCGAGGTCGGTTAAGGGGCGGGCAACTTACCAATTGGGCTCCAAGTAGCAAAGGCAACTTCAGGACGACCCGTTCTCCCCAGATTCCCACACCGGGGCTCTTTTGCTTCGTTGATCCGGCAAACTGGGGTGAGCGCGTCGGCGAGCCAAGGGTGCTATTGGGTCGGCTGGGTCGGTTGATCTACACTGCCCCTCGGCGCTTGGCGACTTGGACATGGAGGTCTGTGGTGCGACCGACACATTTGCACATTGGCGTGATCGTATTGACGGCGGGGCTGGTGCTTTTCCCGAATCTCGGCGGACCGCGATTGTGGGACCGGGACGAGCCGCGCAACGCCGGTTGCGCCGCCGAAATGCTCGCCCGGGGAGACTGGGTGGTCCCCGTCTTCAATGGCGAGCTGCGAGCGCACAAGCCGGTCTTGCTGTATTGGTTCATGATGGCCGCCTACAGCGTTTTTGGCGTGAACGAATTCGCAGCTCGGTTCTGGTCCGCCGTGTTGGGTGTGGGGACAACGCTCTGCACCTATGTCATCGGCCGGCGACTATTCCACCCACGGGTGGGACTGTGGGCGGCCGTGATTCTGGCGACCGCCATCATGTTCGACGTCGAAGGCCGCGCGGCGACACCCGACTCAGTCCTCATCTTCTTCAGTTGTTTGGCCGTCATGCTGTACGTCGTCAGCGTATTCCCCGATCGCGCACCGGGTGAGGTCGGCGAAGACGCGCGGACCGAACCGCGAGACGGCTACATACCGAGTTGGCCTTGGTGCGTCGCCATTTACGCTGTGATGGGGATCGGCACGCTGGACAAGGGGCCGGTGGCGTTGGTGCTGCCGACCGCCGTGCTGGGAATGTTCTTGCTACTTGTCAGACCCACGGTCCGCGATTGGTCGCGGCATTGGATCGGCAGAGGCGCTCAATTGGTCGGCCACTTCTTCCGGACGTGTTGGTCGATGAGACCGATCACGGCCATCGCCGCCGCCCTGTTGGTCGCGCTGCCCTGGTACGTGTGGGTCGCCATTCGCACAGACGGCGCCTGGCCGCGGGGGTTCTTCTTGGAGCACAACTTGGGACGTGCGATGCAGCCGATGGAGGGCCACGACGGGTCGACCTTGTTTTACTACCCGATTACGTTCTTGATCGGCTTCATGCCGTGGTCCGTCTTCCTGGCTCCGATCTTGATCGGCCTCGTTGCGCGGCTGCGACGTAACGACCCGTGGAAGAATGGCTACATCTTCGCCGCCTGCTGGATCGGCGTTTACATCGGTCTGTTCTCGTTGGCGCAAACCAAGCTGCCGAGCTACATCACGCCGGGCTATCCCGGTGCGGCGTTATTGGCGGGCTGTTTTTTCTATCGATTTGCTCGTGGCGAGGCGGCCGCTTCGGCGATCTGGACCAGGCTGGCGATCGCCTGCAACATCGCCTTGGGCGCAGCGATGGCGATCGGATTGCCGCTGGCGGCGCGGGAGATTCTACCTGGCGAGGAGTGGTTGGGCGCGCTGGCCGTCATTCCGCTCGCCTGCGGAGGTTTCGCCTGGTGGTCGCTGAGCAAGCGCCGTCCCGATCGAGCCGCCTATGGATTCTTGGGCGGAGCGCTGCTGTTTGTGATCGCCGCTTTCACACTCGTCACAGCGCGTGTCGACAAGCACCAGCACTTCAATCGCGTCATCGACGTCATCGAGCGGAGATCACCCGAACACGAATTGGTTTGGTTGGGCGCGATGGAGCCGAGCTGGGTCTTTTACGCCGGCGCGCCGATCGACCGCGCCGTGGTGGTCGATGCGGAGTCCGACGCGGAGCTTAACTGGACCAGTGGCCATCCCGCGGTCGCGGGGCCGCGCCGCGCCGCGCCGTCGAGTGAGGTTGGCGGGGTGCGTTCCGGTTCGGTCTGGGTGGTCAGGCCCCACCACGACGCCGTGCAGTTTCTCGCGGGCGGTCCCGACCGCTACGTTCTCTCCACGCGCCAGCAGTACGAGCACGTCAAAGACAAGTTGCCGTCACAGTACCAAGTCGTCGTGGCGGCGCCCTACTTTCTCAAGGACCACGAAATCGTCGCCATCGGCTGGACGGACCGCGCCATCGCCAACCTGCGGGATGGCTCACTGACTCGCTGATCGCGGCGTCCGCGCGGCTCACTTCTTGGCGGCCGCGACGTCGGCTTTCGCCTTCGCTTCTTGAGCTTTGGAGAGCTCGGGATTGGGAGTGGCGTCGCCCTCGGCTCCGAGCACCCATTGGATGCCGCCGAGCAGCGACTTCTGGTAGGTCTCATTCGACCAGACATCTTCGCGATGTCCGAGACTGATGTAGAAGACGCGGCCCTTGCCGTACTCTTTCACCCAGGCGATCGGCACGTGATAGGGTTCTTTCTTCGCGGTCTTCGCCATGTTCAGGCTCATCAAGACGCGGACCTTCTTCGGTTGCCAGTTGCGGAACCGATAGATCTCGTCCTTGATCGTGAACTCCTCGCCCCACACGGTCGACGCCGGGTGCTTGCGGTCGTGCACCGTGATGGTGACGGTGGAGCCGGAGCCCCACGGATGCCCGTTGAACGTGCCGCCGATCATGTCCCAATACGGTTCGAAATCCTTGAACGTATCGGTGGCGGAGTGAGTGCCGATAAAGCCGTGGCCTTTCTGCTTCAACCAGTCGTTAAAGAAATACTTCAGCGCTTCCTCGCCGATCGGCAACTTGCCCGTCGTGTAAAAGAAGACGATGTCGTAGTTCTGCAGATTCTCTTTAGTGAACTCCTTGGCGACATCCTGTGTGCAGTCGACTCGGAACTTGCCTGACGCGATTCCCAGTTTGGTGAGCACTTGCTCGGCGTGAGACAAACCGCCGCGGCGCGTGACTGAGCCGTGGCGGAATCCGGCGCTCTGCGTCACCATCAGAATTCGCGTCGCCTTGGCTTGATCCTCGGCACGCGCGGCGCCGCCAAAAGTCGCCAGAACAGTCAGAGCCAACGCCAGGTTGATCGCGCGGTTCATCGCACGGTTCATCGGAAGGTTCATCGCAAGGTCTCGCCAGAGGGTCGGTTGTGAGTTGTGGAGGTACTGCTCAGAACCAAGAGCCTAGGATCGCCGCGAGAGCGCGTCAATGAGTGACGGGCGGGGAGATTGGCTGCGACAAGAATCGCCGCCGCTGGTGAACCAACCGCCCGCTATTCCGCCTATTCTGCGATGAACATCCGCGACAGGAACTGGTGTCGCCGTTGCGCCGTGGAGGCGGATCCGCGGCGGCGAGTTGATGTGGAAGACGAAATCGTCTCGTCCGACTTGTCGAGCGGGAGTCCTTCCAGTCTCTGGGTCGGCGGCGCGGCCCGCCGTGGTTGGGGAGCCGATCTTTCGATTTGGCCGCGCTGCTTGTCGTCCCCAGTCGCGTTGAGTGTTCGCATGGCGCGCTGCGCCGCGGTGGGACTGGAGGCCGCGCGACGCGAAGCATCCGTTGCGCCGCTCGCCGATCGGCTGACCGTGGGCAATCGCTGAATCTGGGATTGGATAGGCGGCTGCTGTGAGCTGTATGGGGGTTGGATGGGCGCGCTGGCGCTGTTGAAACTGTAGCCGTGTCCGTCCGAACGGTTGTCAGGAGCGTTCGCCCAGTTGGCTGGATTGCCAGTGCGACGCGGACTGTCGACTGGCGGCAAGCGATGGTCGACTCGACGGATCGTTGGACGCGTGGGGAGTCGCCGGCTCAGCGCCTTGCGATTGCGCGTTCCATTGACTGCGCCGCTGTGACATTCGCGCCGAGTGCGCGTAGGTCATCTTGCCCGCTGTGCGCGGGAGGGCGGTAGTTGCCTGAACGGGCTGCTGGATCGGCTGTTCGACTTCGTGAATATGTCCGTGGATGCACTTCGTTTCTGCGCCTCCCCAACTTCCCTGGGCGCGAATGCGAGGGTTGTGGTAGGGGCAGTAGGCGTCGCTGCAACCGGGGATGAATGGTCCGTCGTGCGGCGGCAGCAGCCGCTCGAGCGTCGATTCGGAAATGGCCTGAGCGTGCGCTTCGCGGTCCGTACCGATCGTAATCTCGTCGACGATCTCAGGCTTGATGAAGACGAGCAGTTCGCTTTCGACGACAGTTGTCTGATGCGACCGGAAGAGTTTGCCGAAGTATTTCCAGTCCTTGAGGTGCGGTACGCCGGTGACGGTTTCCACTTCGCTGCGTTGCCGCAGGCCGCCGATGATGATCGTCTGGCCGTTGGCGACGCGGACCTTGGTGTTCGCTTCGCGGGTGTCGATAATCGGCTGGCCATCCTGAAAGCCGGCCAGGACGCTGAAGGTCGGCGCCACATCCATCGTGATCGTGCCGTCGTCAGCGGCTCGCGGCGTGACGGTGAGCGTAACGCCCGCTTCGCGGAACTCAGTGGAGGCCACCGATCCGCCATCGGTCGATTGCGTCTCCTGCTGGTAGGGGACTTCGCGGACGGCCTTCATCGTGGCCTCTTCGTGGTTGTAGACGACGACACGGGGATCGGCGAGCAGCCGGGCTCCGCGAGTTTCATCCAGCATCTGAATCGTGGATGTGATGTCGAAGTTGCGGCTCAGTGAGCGGATCATCATCGTTCCGCTTTCAACCCCCGCCGCGGCTCCCGTGGTCATCGCCGCGCCGGCTCCGGCGTCCGCCGCCGCGTCCGCCGTATCGCTCGCCATCTCCGTGGCCGCGCCGAGAATGCCCGAGTTGAACCCGAACAGGTCGTCGCCCATGCCGTCGGCGTTCATGTTGCGGCCGCTGGCGGCGTGGTTCCAGTTGATTCCCATCCGCTCGGATTCGTCGAGTGCGATGTCGTAGATGTACGCCGTGATGCGGATCTGCTTGCGGGGCATGTCCAATTGCTTGATCATCTGGCGGACCATGTCGAGCATCGGCGGCGGGCCGTTGACCAGGACGATGTTCTCTTTCTCCAGGGCGGCGATCGTGCCGCCTTCACCGACGGCGCCCTCGAGCGCCGTTTTGATGTCGGCGGCCAACACGTGTTGGACGGCGAAACGCTCAAACTGATTGCCGGTGATCGGTCCTGCGTCGCTCGACGCGGACAGGTCAGCGATGAACGCGCGCACTTTCTCGAGGTGCTCAGGGTAGTCGATCACGACGATGCTGCGCGTCGCCGGGATCGCTTCGACTTTGCCGTGCGGCGACATGAACAGCTTGGCGCCTTTGACTACCTCCGCCATCGCTTCAGCATCACTTACGGGGACGCGAAACGTCGCCGTGTTGAAGGCTGGATTCGACTCACCCAATTCCTCCAGCGTGAGC
>JASMLW010000150.1 GCA_030748485.1 Pirellulaceae bacterium | reverse complement strand
GGCGCGGGGCGACGCGAGAATGGAGCGTTGGTTGCAGCTGGAACGCCTGGTTCACCCGTGCTCAAGCACGGGCCTATGCCGCCTGCGGCGGAATGGGGCGTAAACGCCCCTCTCGTCCTGCCTCCTTAGTCATTAGTCCTTCGTCATTCATTAGTCATTAGACGTTAGACATTAGTCATTCAAAAAAGACGCCCGCCGAACTTTTTCGGCGAGCGTCTTTTCTTTGTCGCTCCGCTCAGGCGGATTGTTTGACGACCGGTTTGGGACCGACTTGCGCCGGCGAGGGGGCTACGTGTCCGCCCTTGACCGATCCGCCCTTGCCGCCGTCGCAGCAATCGCAGCACGATCGGCTGAACAAGCGGGGCATGCTGATGGTCGGCAGCGAGAAGGACTTCGACGAGCAGCAGTCGCCGCCCTTGGCCGAATAACCCTTGCTCGAACCGCATGAGCAGCTGGAACGACGGCAACCGCCGCAGCTCTTCTGGCTCGCGCCTTTGCTCATCCCGCTGCAACCGCCGCAGCGCCCACAGCTCTTCTGGCTCGCGCCCTTGCCATCGCATCCGCCGCAACCGCGTTGCGCTGCGCCGACTTTCCCACCGCGTTGCGCCGCGCCGACTTTTCCGCCATTCTGCGCCGCGCCGACTTTACCGCCGCCGTTTTGAACTGCGCCCAGCATTTTGCCGCCGCCGTTTTGCACGGCGCCCTTGCCCGCGCAGCCGCTATTGCAGCAGCTCGATCGGCGGCAACCGCGTGAGCGGCAGCAACTGGACTTCGATTCGCAGCAGCCGTCGCTCTTCTGCATCACTCCGCCGCCCAGGTTGAGCAACTCGTCGAGCAGATCGAACGCGCGCGCCTGGGAGGATGTACAGACCAGACAGAGGCCGGCCAGCAGGGCCGGTAGAGCCATTCGCAATGAAGTTTTCATGGAGCGATCCTTAGCTTCGAAGGGAGGTTGTTACAGGATGTTGTCGCCACAGTGGCGGGAGGCGTCGGCGGGTGAACGAATCGGAGTTTCCGCCGTGTCTCAGTCCAGTGCATCGACCGATCGGGCAAGCGGCGCAAAGTGCGAGGGCGGGGATTCGCCACACTTTTCCCACCTGCGGTCGACCGTGAGCGTCGAATCGATCGAACGGTTGCTGTGGCCGCTGCGGATTGCGCCAGTCGCGAGAGTTCCGGGCGGTGGATCTCGACTTCGAGCGAAGTCCAGCGGATCGGGGTCGGAGCGAACGGCTCGATTCGGCTACAATCGCCGCGCCCATCTGAACTGGTCGATGAAGGAGCGCGGCGTGTTCTTTAAGCTCCGTATCGCTTTCGTACTGGCTCTGCGCTACATCTTCTTGACTCGCTATTCGTGGCTGATCGGTTTGCTGCTCGTCGTTCTCGCCCCTGTTTCGTTGCGTCTTTTCCCGGCCTTGCTCGGCAACTTGTTCGTCATAGACTTGCCTGAGCAGATCCAGCAGGCGTCGTGGATCGCCTTTTGGTGCGCGGCGGTCGTGATGGAGACGTTGCGGGTGACGACGTGGAACGCGCAGCATCGATTCGACGACTACCGCGCTGCGGCAGAGCGTTTTCGCACTGGTTGGGGCCTGGCGCCATTGACCGAATCAACTGAATGGCATCGCCGCCGCCATGGCTGGCTGACACTGGTGCTGGGGTTGGTCGCGGCGGGGGCGATCTGGTTCGTGTTGATGGAGGCGTGCGTCCGCAACACGGCCCACGATCCGTCCTCCACTTGGGTCGATTCAGAACAACAACAACTCACCGGCGCTGGGGTCTCCGCCGCCGCCTGGATTGCAGCGCGGCGCGGGTTGTTGGTGGCCGTCTCGATCTTGATCGCCTTGCACGCCGTCGTCGTCATCGGGCACGAGATTTGGGACCGGCGAGTGCGGCGGCATGCGGCGGTTGGCGCAGCGCATCCGATCGTGACGGTGTCGCATCGGATGTTCGGTCTGTTGGATCGGTTGCTGGGGCCTGGGTATTTTCGGTGTCTGCAGACGGATTCGGCCGGGCGAAACTGGTACCGCTTGGCTCCGGGCCACGTCGGTCTGTTGCTCACCACGATCGCCTTCCTGACTTGGTATCTCGTCAGCTACCTATTGGCCGCCGGCGACCAACCGATGCCGACCGAGTCGTCCCGATACCCGGCGTTGTTCTACGGCCTGCTGGCGATCCTGCTAACCGCGCATCTCTTGGCGGGAGCCGCCTTTTACTTCGACCGCTATCGAGTGCCGGTCGTGTTGGTCATGGCGGGCGGAATGTTGCTCTGCTACTCATTCTTCGACACCGACCACTACTACGAGCTCAACCCACTTCCTCGACGGGAGATGGCTCACCGGGCGAGTTCGTGGGACGAGGTGATTGAGGAGCGGGAGATTCCGCACTCGCGGCAGGGCCGCACGCTGGTCGTTGTGGACGCGTCCGGGGGTGGCATTCAGGCGTCCGCCTGGACAGCTCAGGTGTTGACCGGCTTGCACCAGCGTTACGGCGACCGTTTTTCGCGCTCCGTCGGTTTGATCAGTTCCGTCTCGGGCGGCAGCGTCGGCGCGATGTTCTACATGGCTCACCGCGCGGACTCGCGCAGCGGTTTCGCCGGCGAGACGGTTCTGACCGACGAATCGATCGGCCAGATCCGCCGCGCGTCGCGCTCGTCGGCGTTGGAGGCGACGCTCTGGGGCATGGCCTTTCCCGACGCGATGCGGGCCATTTTTCCTCCGCTCGTCAACGACCACGTCGACCGCGGCTGGGCGATCGAACGCGTCTGGCGGCAGCGCTTGTTTGAGGCGCAGGCGGCGGGCGATGAGATTCGAATCGACGACTTGCGGCTCACCGATCTCGGCGACGCCTGCCGCACAAATCACGCTCCGGCGATCGTCTTCAATGCGACGATCGTCGAGACCGGACAACGGCTGCTCATATCGTCGGTGCTTAGCCCGCCGACCTCGTCGCGGACATCGGCTCCGGCCGCTGAGTTTCTGCGCGAGTTTCCGGCGGCTCATCCGAGCATCGCGACGGCGGCTCGGCTGTCGGCGACATTCCCCTACGTGACACCCGCGGCTCGCGCGCACCCGCGAGACGACAAGCCGTCGGTGGCCGCCTACCATGTCGTCGACGGCGGATACTCGGACAACGAAGGCGCAGTCACCGCAGTCGATTGGATTCACCGATTGGTCCGCCAATACAACCAACCGGACCGTGTGCTCAGCCGGCCGTTTGATCGCATCCTGCTGATCCGCATTCACGCGTTCCCGACGACGGCGCGAGTTGACGAGCGCACGCCCCCCGCCGCCGGTTGGCGAAGCGCGTTGATCGGTCCACTCGACGCCATGATGAAAGTTCGAGTCGCGTCGCAAACGGAACGCGGTGATTTGGAGGTCGATCTTTTGTCGACCGCCTCGGCCGCGGAGATCAACGCCGCGCGAACTCGTTTTCGCGCCGACTTTCGCACCGCGCAGGCCGTCGTCGACACTCTCAAACAACAGATGGAACGGCCAGCTCCCCCCGACCTCAATCTCGATCCGGCTGAAGCCGCCCGACAGATGTCCGAACAGGGGGATCGATTGCGGCTCGCGGAAATGCAGAGTCAATCAGCGGCCGCCATGGAGGAGAAGGTCGATGCGCTGCGGATCGAGTCGGTCGTGTTCGACTTTCATTCGCCACAGCCCGTGCGGATCCCGCTCTCGTGGAAACTGACCGAACGGCAGAAGAGAAACATTGACGAGGCGTGGGAGATGGTGCTCAGCGGCGAGCATCCAGGGCGACCGCTCCGCGTGCTCGACCGATACTTCGCGGCGCCCATCGAGTAGTCGCGCCCACTAGTTGCGGCGGACATTCTTGGCTGACGCGGCTGTTTGTTCTGCGCTCGCGCGGTCTCGCTTGTAGAGCTCCCGCAGTAGCGACTGACGCTTCACAGTGCTGCGAGTGACTTGCAGCGTTCGGTGGAGTTCTTCGCGTGTCATGGCTGGGTCCCTTTCCTAGCTGGCTGTTACCTAGCTGGCTGCGCGAACCGGAACCGGCGCGAGGCCGAGGATCGCCCAGAGTTGGTTCTGACGGTGTTCCGCTTCCTCGCGACGACGATTCCGCTCGGTGGCGGTCCAACTGTCGCGGATGCGGCGGCTATCGCGGTTGATGTCGGTGCGAGTTGGTTTGGTTTGGCGTTTCATGATGAGTCTCTTCGCGTGAGGTTGAGTTTTTGTTGATGGCGATTTGTCTTTAACGCAATCGCCGGACCAAAACTCTGGCGGACAGAACAGGTCAGTCCGTAAGTAACGACCAACAAGCGATTTGCGTGCGTGAATCCGGTCGGCTCGCCCAACCGGGAGCCGTCACGAGTTGAGAATCTCATCCCGCTTTGAGACGCGGTTTCCCAAGTAGGTCCTGCGAAGTAGGTCCTGCCTGCCGGGCGGGACAATGGGCGTTCCAGGTGCAACAGCGCCGCGATTTTCCCTGTAGGACGGGTCTCCAGGCCCGTCGAAGGCTCTGTCGACGGCCTCGGAAGGCGCAAGTAGGTCCTGCCTGCCGGGCAGGACATCGCGACGAAGTCGCGACAATGGGCGTTCCACTCAATGAGATCGCGGCGGTTTTGAAACCGCGCTGAGCACGAATCCGATGTTTTTAGGAACGAACCCGGATTCGACGGCCTCGGAAGGCACATGTAGGTCCTGCCTGCCGGGCAGGACATCGCGACGAAGTCGCGACAATGGGCGTTCCAGTCAATAAGATCGCGGCGGTTTTGAAACCGCGCTGAGCACGAATCCGATGTTTTTTAGGAACGAACCCGCATTCGACGGCCTCGGAAGGCACATGTAGGTCCTGCCTGCCAGGCAGGACATCGCGACGAAGTCGCGACAATGGGCGTTCCACTCAATAAGATCGCGGCGGTTTTGAAACCGCGCTGAGCACGAATCCGATGTTTTTTAGGAACGAACCCGCATTCGACGGCCTCGGAAGGCCATCGTACATGCGGCCATCGTACGAACTACGGCGTCGGAAGGGGAAAGGCTCCATCGCGGAGGAAGTGGCCGGAGCCTTGCAGGATCCGCACTCGGCCGATGTGGAATGTGTTGATGTAGTTGCTGGCCGATCCGAGCGTGATCGTTCCCGGCTGGGCTGGTTGCCATTCGACAGGAGAGATAGCTGTCCATTTCGAGATGGGGCCCTGCCACCGCAGATAGGCGGCCCGACCAACGTTGACGCCGATCTGCGCATCGGTCCCATCGATCACGACCATCACGCGAATTCGGTAGCGGGTGTTGGGCTTGATACCGGCTTTGACGCGTGTCGTGCTTTCGGAAACGTCTTTGCCGTCGAGAAAAGCCAGGCCCGAGTACTTGCCGCCGTAGAGACCAAAGCCGAGGGCGAAGTGCCGATCGTCCAGCGGGAAAGCGCAGTAGACTTCGCCCGACTCGGTCGTCACTTCAAACTCGAATTCGTACGACCCCTTCAGTGCGGCCGGCAATTGAATCCGCGCGTACTTGCGTGGGGTCGACGGATAGATCGCTTCTCGGCGGCGCTGCCAACCGCCGGCCAGGACGTCTTTGCTGAGGTCGACGCGGCCGAGCAGATCCACCCAGACTCGCTCGGGCATTTCGTTCTTCTGTAAGAATCCGAACGAGTTGATCGGTGGGAGCAAATCGACATCTTTTAGGCGCTCATCGATCTTGGTCAATTGCAGGCCGGTGGCGTTCTCTTTCGCCTTTTCGTACCAGTCCCCGGCGCGCCGTTTCAGGGCGTCGCGGATTTCCGGTTCGCCCTTGGCCCCGGCGCCCCACCATCGATCGGCGACCGCTAGAGGGAGGTCATCGATCGTAACTGCGAGGTCCTGGCGGCTCAGCTCCGCCAGGCGTTCGTCCGCTGCCTTGGCTAGATAGGGGAGTCCCTGTTTCCAATCGTCGTGATGGATCGCGTGCCAGCGTCCGACGATCTCATTGGCCGCGGGGTCGTCCGGCGAATCGACCAGTTTCGCGACCGCCTGTTCCGTTTCCGCCTGCAACCGGCTCATCTTGAGAATGTTCTTTTGGCCATCGAAAACGGATTTGCGAAACCGTTCTCCGCCGTCGGTCTGGGTCGCTTTGTAGACCGTCTTGGTTATCTCGCCAGCGCGGTCGTAATTGCGTTCACTCAGGGCGACGGTGAGAGCTTCGTTCGCCGCCGCAAACATCGAATCGAATTCGTCGAAGTCGCGATCGACGTTCTCGGACAGCGCCACGAGCAATTCGTTTTGTTCGCGTTTGACATCGATTTCAAACCGCTGGTGAAGGTGTCCCAATGCGTTCATGGCGAGCCGCGCGTCGCCGGCGTCGCGGGCTCCCTCGATCGCCGCTCGCCACAGCACATATTGTTCGTTTGGTCGGTCGCTCGCCTCATCCGCCAAGCTGAGCAATTGCTGGATTCTCTTCCGTTGATCGTCATAGGTCGGCCGTTCGGGGAGCGAGACCGCCTCGCGCACCGTCGCTCGGATTGGCTCTAAATCGCTCTCGTCGGGCGTCGAAATACGCACGAGCGGCGTGTCTTCAGGTGGATCCATCGGATCGCTCGACCCGGCGATCGCTGTCGGCGTCGAAGAGGACAGCCGGAATCGGCCGAGCGTCGGCGGTCCTTGCCCCAAGTCGGTTCGACTGTGCAATTCAATGACAACCAACACGTCTTCATCGAGACTCAACGGTTGCGCGAGCGAGAACACGGCTATCGGGGATGAACCCTGTGGCGTCGCCCTCCAGCCCGTATCGGGTTGCGGATCGAGCGCCGCGGCAGCCGTGTAGTCTTTCGTCTCGTTGTTGGCGACCGCGTCGGAAAAGCGTATCGCCGCCGGAACGCCATCGACGACGACGGAGTTGGCCGACAAATGCGTCAACAAGAACGAACCGTCGGTCGCTCGTCCCGGACCGCTCTGCGGCAGCGAATCGTGCGGGAGTATCTCGAGTCGCAACTTGTCGAGTTTTCCACCGGGGACTCGAGTCTCGAAAGTGTAGGTGTCGAGCGCGTGCGCTCCTTTGACGAGATACGAATCGTCGGGAAGCCGTTGGAAAGACGCCCCGGCGCTCGAAGTAACACGTTCGCCGATGAGCGCGACCCAGTCGCCCGTCACCGCTTTGTCGAATGCCGCGGCCAGCATCGCGGCGTCATTGGTCGAGTTGTCGGTGGCGCCGTCGCCCGCGTCAGCGGTTGTAGTCTCGCCGCCGGCATTGTCATCTTCAGAGGCGTTGCCGCTCTGGTTGTCAGCTGCTCTTGTATCGCCCGCGTCGTTCTCGGAGTTTGCGGGGTCGCCGGACGCGTTCGTTTCGCCAACGGTCTGGTTCTGTTCGGTTCCCGATCCGCCGAACCGCGACCAGAAGAACAGGGCGAAGAGTCCCAGCACACCTGCAACCACCACGCCCAACACGACCGGATCGGCGAGCGGCGATCTTTTCGTACGGCGGCGTAAGCGACCGGAGGCGCGGGGCGCAATCGGCTGTTGCGGAATGGACGATTCCGCGTAAGGCGTGACCGACTCAACCGACGCCGCGGCGACTGGTTGAGGCGCCAGGGCGGGAGCGGCGGAGGGAGGAGCGGTTGTGGGAGGAGCGGTTGTGGGTGGAGCCGCCGTGGGCGGAGCCGCCGACGGCGGAGCCGCCAATGCCGCTCGCAACCGCGCGTCGTAGGCGGCTCGCTTATCCACCACCAAGAGGCAATTCCTGGCGGCTGCGACTTCGTTGAGCAAGCGTTGCGAATGTTCAGTGTGGGGGCCGTTTTGGAAACTGCGCAGGTGAGCCATTCGGGCGTCACCGGCGCCTTCGATCACGTCCGGATCCGCCTCGAAAAGCTCGACACCCAGTAACCGGTAGAAATTGGGGGGCTGTTCGCGGGCGGGAATCCCGAGCCATTTGTGATACGGGTCAAACACTTCAGATGCCGGGAATTTTCAGTCCGTTCAGTAAGCTGTCGATCAATCGCCTGGTGGTTGGAAAGCGTCCATTTCGCGCTGGGCGCTTGGCCATCCCTTCGTCATTACTCATTAGGCTTGAGACAGTTAGACTGCCCGGGCGCCGGCGAAGTTGGCGTTCCGCCACCCGCCATCTTGAGATATCGGGGGCCGAGTTTCAAGAAAGTCGGCCTGCGGGCTTCTCGGACGGCCACGTTGGACGACCGGTTCGCCTTTCCTACAATGGTCGATTCGCGTTGTTGTGGAGTCTTCATACCCACGGATGGTCCAGGCCGCCCTAATGCCCGCTTCAGACATCATTATCAAGGGCGCACGAGAGCATAACCTCCAGTCTGTCGATCTGGTCCTGCCCCGCAACCAACTGATCTGCCTGACCGGAGTGAGCGGATCGGGTAAGAGTTCATTGGCGTTTGACACGCTTTACGCGGAGGGACAGCGGCGCTACGTCGAGAGTCTCTCCAGTTTCGCCAGGCATTTTTTGGGACAGATGCCCAAGCCCGATGTCGATTTGATCGCCGGCCTCAGCCCCTCGATTTCAATCTCGCAGAAATCGACCGGCAACAATCCTCGCTCGACCGTCGGCACCATCACGGAGATCTACGATTACCTCCGCGTGCTGTTCGCCCGCGTCGGCGTGGGGCACTGTCCGCAATGCGAGCGAGCGATCACGGCTCAATCGCGAGAGCAGATCATCGCTTCGATTCTGCAGTTGCCGAAGGGAGCCAAACTGCAACTGCTGGCTCCTCTGATTCGCGGACAAAAGGGTGAGCACCGCGATCTGTTCGACGACTTGCTCAAGCAGGGCTTCGCCCGCGCGCGAGTGAACGGCCAACCCGCGACGCTGGCAACTCCCCCCGCGCTCGATCGCCAAATGCGGCACAACATCGAGGTCGTCGTCGACCGCCTGGAAATCAGACCAGCCGTCCGCGCTCGTCTGGCCGAATCGGTGGACCTGGCGCTCAAGGTCGGTCGCGGGCACTTGATTGTCGAGGCTGAGACGGCGGCGGACGCCGCGATTCCCGACCCGGAACAGAAAGACGCCGGTCGCGAACAATCATCGACGCGCGACGTGCTGTTTTCGATGGACTACGCGTGCACGCATTGCGGGCTGAGTTTTGAACCGCCCAGCCCGCAACTGTTTAGCTTCAACAGCCCACAAGGCATGTGCTACGAGTGCGACGGGTTGGGAGAGTTGTTCTCTTTCGACCCCGATCTACTGGTCCCCGATCCGTCTCTGTCGTTTCAACAAGGGTGCTTCGCACTGATCGGCAAATGGAAAGAGCTGGGGCGGTGGCGGCGTCACATTTACAAGGGCGTCGCCCGCACCATGGAGCGGCGGCACGAACTCGAAGAGGGAACGCTTCTCGAAACCGCGTGGGAGGAACTCGACCCCGTATTTCAAGACTACTGGTTGTGGGGAACGGGCGAGGAGCACATCACGTTCACATGGCGAGGCGGCTCGTCGCCGGTGAAGTACGGAGGCACGTTTGACGGCATCATTCCCGACTTGTTGAACAAGTATCGCGGCAGCAAGAGCAAACCGCAGATCAACCAGTTGGAAAAGCACATGCGGACGATCGAGTGCCCCGATTGCCGGGGCGAGCGATTGAAACCGCAGGCGCGATTTGTCGGCGTCACGACGGTTTCGGAGCAATTCGAAAGCCGGCAGTTGACGTTGCCCCAAGTCTGCCAACTGCCAATCAGTCGAGCGGTCGAGTTCTTCTCCGAATTGGAGCTCAGCCCGACCGCGGCGGTGATCGCCGAAGAAGCGTTGAAGGAGATTCGCTCGCGACTGGGGTTCCTCATGAACGTCGGCCTCGACTACCTCACGCTCGATCGCACAGCTCCCACGCTAGCGGGCGGAGAAGCGCAACGGATTCGTCTGGCCGGTCAGATCGGCTCGGGCCTGGTTGGCGTGCTCTACATCCTCGACGAACCTTCGATCGGACTGCACCCCCGCGACAACGATCAGTTGCTGTCCACGCTGCAGCGGTTGCGCGACATGGGAAACACCGTGCTGGTGGTCGAGCACGATGAGGACACGATGCGGGCGGCGGATCACATCATCGACTTCGGTCCCGGACCGGGAGTGCGGGGCGGCGAGGTGGTGGCCTCGGGTCCGATCAACGCCGTGCTCGGGGAGAGCCGCAGCGTGACCGGTCAGTTCCTGTCCGGCGAGCGGGAGATCGCCGTGCCGACCGAACGCCGCTCAACCACGGACACTGAGCGATTGGTGATTCGCGGAGCTGCGCAGAATAATCTCAAGAATGTGGACGTCGAGATTCCTCTGGGCGCTTTGGTTTGCGTGACGGGAGTATCCGGTTCGGGCAAGAGCTCGCTGGTAAACGACATTCTCGTCGAGGCGCTGCGGCGCGACTTGAATGGCGGCAACGGCGATCCGGGCGATCACGACGCCATCGAGGGACTCGAACATCTCGACAAACTGATCGCGATCGACCAGTCGCCAATCGGCCGCACTCCGCGCTCCAATCCCGGCACCTACATCAAGATGTTTGACGAGATTCGGCGTCTGTTCGCGCAGATGCCCGAGTCGAAGAAACGCGGTTACAAGCCGGGGCGATTCAGTTTCAACGTCAAGGGCGGACGTTGCGAGGCGTGCGAGGGCAACGGCTCGAATCGACTTGAGATGGACTTCCTCGCCGATGTGTGGGTGACTTGTCCCGTCTGCGAAGGCCGCCGGTTCAACCGCGAGACGCTGCAGGTTCGCTTCAAGGAGGCGACCATCGCCGACGTGTTGGACATGGATGTTCAACAGGCGATGACGCTGTTCGAGAACGTACCGAAGGTTTACGACAAACTGCGCACGCTGCACGACGTGGGGCTGGACTACATCAAGATCGGTCAGCCGTCGCCAACTCTATCCGGCGGCGAGGCTCAGCGAATCAAGCTCGCTCGCGAACTCGTGAAACGCAGTACCGGGAAGACGATGTACTTGCTCGACGAGCCGACGACCGGTCTGCACTTCGCCGACATCGAGCTGCTCCTGCGCGTGTTGCACGACTTCGCCACGGCCGGCAATACGGTGGTGGTTGTCGAGCACAACTTGGACGTGATCAAAACGGCCGACTGGATCATCGACCTCGGTCCCGAGGGAGGCGCCGCGGGCGGTCGCATCGTCGCTACGGGAACACCCGAGCAAATCGCGGAAGTCCCCGAATCGTACACTGGGAGGTCGCTCGCCAGGGCGCTGGGATCCGCCAATGTCGCGGCGGCGTCGGCCAACGGGCGGAAACCGAAGGCGAAGACGCAACGCGCCACTCTGGCGAAGTCCATTCGGGTTCGCGGAGCTGAGCAGCACAACCTGCAGTCGATCGACGCCAAGATCGACCGCGACTCGATGACCGCGTTTTGCGGTCCCAGCGGCAGCGGAAAGACTTCACTGGCGATGGATACGATCTACGCCGAGGGCCAGCGGCGATACGTCGAAAGCCTCAGCTCGTACGCGAGGCAGTTCGTCAGCCAGATGCAAAAGCCCAAGGTCGAACAGATCGAGGGATTGTCGCCGGCGATTGCGATCGAACAGCGCAACATGGGGCACACTCCGCGGTCGACCGTCGGCACGGTCACGGAGGTCTACGACTACTTGCGGATTCTGATGGCCCGCTTGGGCGAGCCGCATTGTCCTGATTGCGGCACACCGATCGGCACGCAGACATCCGATCAGATCGTCGACAAGATCCTTCAGGACGAAGAGGGGACGCGGTTCTATCTAACGGCTCCCGTCGAGCCGGACGCGGGCAAGTCGGTGGGCAGTTTGTGGGAGGAGTTGCGTTCGGCCGGTTACGCCCGAGTGCGCGTCGATGGCCGCACCTACTCTCTCGAGGATCCGCCGGACGTCGATCGTCGCAGCCGTAGTCGGATCGCCGTCGTCATCGATCGACTCGCCATTCGCGGCGACGCTCGTTCGCGGATTGCCGGCAGCGTCGAGAACGCTCTCGCGCTGGGCCGAGGCGTGCTCGGTGTCGTTTACGCTCAGGAAGACGCTCCCGAGCCTTTGTGGCGGGCGGTCACCCACAGTCAGCACTTGGCCTGCCATGACTGCGGTCGCAGCTTCGATCGCTTGACCCCGCATAGTTTTTCGTTCAACAGCCAACTCGGCTGGTGTTCAGCCTGCGACGGACTGGGTGTGCAAACGGGAGCCAACCCGGCTGCGTTGTTGCGCAGCGACCTGCTTTCGCTACAGGACGGGGCGCTGCTGCTGTGGCCCGACCTGGCGACTGGGCATTCAGCCGCCATGCTCGACGCCTTGGCCGGCGGATTGGGCATCGCTGTGGAGACGCCGTTCGTCGAACTGAGCACGCGTGAGCGGCGGCTGGTGATGCACGGAGCCGGCGACCGCTGGTTTGACGTCAAGCACGGCGAACGCCCGCTGTTTCGATTTCAATTCAAGGGGCTCTATCCGGCGCTGGAAGAGGCATCGCGGTTGTCGGCGTCGTTCCGCGCCAAACTCGAGCACCTGGTCGACGAAGTCGATTGCTCGGCTTGCGGCGGCAGCCGATTGCGAGATGACGCCAGCGCGGCCCGTTTCCGAGACAAGACGATCGATCAACTTTGCCGCACGCCGCTCAGCAAACTCAGCAAAACGTTGTCTCAATGGCGACTCACCGCGCGAGAGAAAAAAATCGCCGGCGAACTTGTGCGCGAGATCAAAAATCGTGTGCAATTCTTGATCGACGTCGGTTTGGATTACATCTCGCTGTCGCGCGGAGCTTCAACTCTCTCCAACGGCGAAGCGCAGCGAATTCGTCTGGCGAGCCAGTTGGGGAGCGGCCTCTGCGGAGTGCTCTACGTGCTCGACGAGCCGACGATCGGCTTGCATCCGCGCGACAACCGGCGGTTGCTCAAAGCGCTCCACAAGTTGCGCGACTTGGGCAACACGTTGCTGGTGGTCGAGCACGACCGCGAGATCATTCAGGGGTCGGACGCCGTTTGCGACTTTGGACCAGCCGCCGGACGAAACGGCGGACGAATTGTCGCCTCGGGTGACCCCGAGTCCTTGACGAAACGGCGCGGTTCGGTAACGGGACCTTACCTGAGCGGCAAGAAGGCGATCGCCATCCCCGCCAATCGCCGACTCAAACTCCGCAAGCCGAAAGACAAGAAGGATGTCGGTCCCCGCGCGATCCACACGGTTCTCGACGAGCCGATCGAGTGGTTGGAGGTCGTCGGCGCGCGGCACAACAATCTCCGCGACGTGCATTTGCAGATTCCTCTGGCGGTCTTGACGGCGGTCACCGGGCCGAGCGGCAGTGGGAAAAGTTCGCTGATCAACGACGTCCTTTACAACTCGCTCGCGCGGCGCTTGCATCGAGCTTCGTTGACCGCCGGCGCTCATCAGAAACTGCTGGGTGTCGAGTGGATCAACAAAGTGATCCGCGTCGATCAGCAACCGCTCGGCAACTCGCCCACGTCGAATCCGGCGACGTACACCGGGCTGTTTGACGTGATTCGCAATCTGTTCGCGCAGCTGCCCGACTCCAAGATTCGCGGATATACGGCGCGGCGATTTAGTTTCAATGTGGCGGGCGGGCGCTGCGAAGAGTGCGAGGGCAACGGGCAAGTGTGCATCGAGATGCACTTCCTGCCGGACGTCTGGGTGGAGTGCGAGACGTGCAACGGGCGGCGCTACAACCCGGAAACACTGAACGTCAAATATCGCGGTCAGACGATCAGCGACGTGCTCGACATGACGTGCCAGGATGCGCTCGACCTGTTCAAGAACATTCCCAAGATTCGCCGCATCCTGCAGACGCTCTGCGACGTCGGGCTCGATTACGTCACGCTCGGCCAACCAGCTCCGACGCTGTCGGGCGGTGAGGCGCAGCGCGTTAAGTTGGCCGCCGAGTTGTCGCGGCCGGACACGGGTCAAACGCTCTATCTGCTCGACGAACCGACCACCGGGTTGCACTTTGACGACTTGGCCAAACTGCTCGACGTCCTCCACCGCCTCGTCGACCTCGGCAACACGGTCGTCATCATTGAACACAATTTGGACGTCATCAAGTCGGCGGATTGGGTCGTCGATCTCGGTCCCGAAGCGGGGGCCGAAGGCGGGCGGATCGTGGCCGAGGGCGTTCCGGAAGAGATCGCCAAGGCCGGCGGTCGCGGCAAGCGAGTCAAGACCGCTCCGCGTTGCTACACGGGCGAAGCGCTCGCCCCGGTGATCAAGGCCGGACCCCTGAAACAGCGCAAAGTGTTCGACCCGTCCAAAGAGCTAGGTGATTTGGAGGGCGATCTGGACATCACCGAAGTTGGCCGCGACGCCAGAATGCCATGGGAGGTCGACGGCGAGCAGTGGCACACGGTCGACCGAGTCGGCCGCAAGGGCGAACCGTGTCGTTGGGAGGGGCGAGTGTTGGCGGAGATCGTCAAGCGAGTCCACGAGTTGGGCGATTTCTCCGACACGGATTGGAACGCCCGCAGCGTTGTCGAAATCGCCGGTGAAGTGAAGTCTCACGGATGGTTTTTCCACGCCATCACCGGCGAGGCTTGGTTGTTGAAGATGAAGTTTCGAGTTGCTCGCGGCACGTTCAAACGCGACGAACTACAGACGCGGATCCCGCTGCCCACGCTCAACGAAATGGACGACATTCCGCTGTACAGCAACGACCCCCGTGTTCGCACGAAGTCGATTCGCGGGCCTTGGCAGGAAGTCGAGATGCGGATCCACTCGTATCGCGAAATCGACAACCCCGAATTCGACAAGTTTCTCATCGAAGCGGTCGCCGGTTTTCAACGCCAATCGGATCGCGTGGCGGAGAGTCCGGAAGACGTCCTGCCGTGGAAGAAACTGGGGCAGAAATGGCATTTTCTCCGCCGCGGTTTTCCCTCGGGTCAACGAGTCCGCTGGGACGCCAAAGTGCTGGAAGAACTCTGCGAAATGTTGACCGACGCGGCTCCCGGAGCCCAATTCCTGTGGAGCAATCAGCAGATCGTGCACCTGATGCTGAAGGATCAGCGAGACCCCTGGGCCAGCATTCACACCAAGCGACCCAACTCACTGGACCTCACGCTGCACGGCCCCAAGAATCGCATCGCCTTGGGCCGCATCGCCGAACTCGGCTGGGACCGCGAAGCGGACGGCGCCCACGAACGCTCGGACCTGCTCCGCATCCGATTCCGCTCGCTCGACGACTTGCGAAAAGGCGATCTCGCCGAGTTTCTCGAAGAACACATCAGCGTCGTGAAAGAGGATTGATGGCTAAGTCAACCGCGCCGCTGCTGCCGGCTTCGTTTCTGTTTCGATTCTCAGCGCCGCTGCGCTATTCGGCTGCGGCCTGGACGAAGAAGGGAATCAAGTTGGGCGACGAATATCAGTTGCCTTGTTTCGGGGAACTTAACGGCGATCGCGTTTTCGCCCTCCTGTACGGCGCGTGGAATGAGGAAGGGCTGTCGTTTGTGATGCGAGTCTCGGGGAAGAGCCAAGAGGCCTGGTGCCGGCCAAATCGCGCCGAGGACAGCGACGGTTTACAGTTGTGGATCGATACCCGCGACACCCATACCGTCCACCGCGCGCGGCGATTCTGTCATCGATTCTGCATCGCCCCGTTCGGCGGCGGCCGAGCGCTCGACAAACCGTCCGCACTGATGCTCCCGATCAACCGCGCCGTCGACTTTCCCAAGCCCCTGCCGGACGGAGCGATCTCGACCTACAGCGAAAAACGAATCGACGGATATGTTCTGCACGCGAGGATTCCAGCCGCGACCTTGACTGGTTGGGACACGGCTGAGCATCCGCGGATCGGGTTCTACTACGCCGTCGTCGATCGCGAGCTGGGACTGCAGACGTTTAGCGTCGGTGCGGGGTTTCCCTACAGCGAAGACCCCAGCCTCTGGGGCACGCTGGAACTGACTCCGCAATGACGAGTCTGAGCGTTTGTTCCTGGGGCAACGCCGCTCGCGCGTCGGGCTGGTGTGCGACGCCGTTCCACTGGTGTGCAGTGGTTCGTTTACACCAGCCCGCAGCGCAAGCAAGGGGCGGCGGCTGTATCGACGTTGCGTCGAGTGGTTCGTTTACACCAGCCCGTTGCGCAAGCGAGGGGCGGCGGCTGTATCGACGTTGCGTCGAGTGCCTGGCGGTTGAAAACCCGTCGCGCTGCGATCCCTTGCTCGCGCGTCGGGCTGGTGTGCGGGCTGGTGTGCGACGCCGTTCCGCTGGTGTGCAGTGGTTCGTTTACACCAGCCCTTTGCGCAAGCGAGGGGCGGCGGCGGTATCGACGTTACGTCGAGTGGTTCGTTTACACCAGCCCGCAGCGCAAGCAAGGGGCGGCGGCTGTATCGACGTT
>JASMLW010000149.1 GCA_030748485.1 Pirellulaceae bacterium | reverse complement strand
CTGGCTTGGCTCGGCGCAGCCGCTGACGCAAAAGGCCGCCACGCTCGCGGCCGTCTTTGAGCTCAATTTGACGGGGCCGACGATGATGAGCGAGCGACTGGCGAAACGAGTGCGGGAGTTAATCGCCCAATCGCGCGTCGCGTTGCAGCGAGCATCGCCAGAGGAGAGCGCATCGCTGGTGCGGTTGCTCGGCTTTGATCACCGGGGGCGCGACGGAACTCTGCCGGTGTTGCTCCCTTTGCTCGCGCCGCAACACCCGCCGGAACTGCAACATGCGGCCGGAGTAGCGGTCGTGCGATTGGCGGCCAACGACTCGGTTCGATTGTTGCTGCCGGACTGGCCGACCTACTCTCCCGCGTTGCGGCAGCACTTGTTGGACTTGTTGCTCGCCCAACCCAAACAGACCGAACTGTTGCTGCGCGCCGTGGCGGCCAAGCAAGCGCCGTTGTCCATCTTCGATGCGCGGCGACGAACACAGTTGTCGCAGCACAAATCACCGACGGTCTCGAAGTTGGCGAATCAGCTCTTCCAAACGTCGCTGTCGGTCGATCGGCAAGCCGTGCTGAAAGCCTACGAGGGCGCACTGAAACAACCGGGCGACGCGCAGCGCGGTCGGGCCGTATTTGAGAAGAGCTGCGCCAATTGCCATCGCTTGCAAGACCTGGGACACCCGGTCGGGCCCGACCTGGCCGCGATCACCAATCGAACATCTCCCGCGTTGTTGAAAGCCGTGCTCGACCCCAACCGGGCGATCGAATCAAAGTTCCTCGACTTCCTGGCGGCGACCAATGATGGGCGGCAGTTCAGCGGCATCCTGACGACGGAGACTTCGACCGACATCACGTTGACCGGACAGCAAGGCAAGCGCTTCGTCATACTCAGAAAAGACCTGGACGAATTGAAGTCGACCGGCAAGTCGTTCATGCCGGTCGGATTGGAGAAGGATATTCCTCCGCCGGCGATGGCCGACTTGATCGCGTTTCTGCAAACGTCGGGGCCTCCGCCCAAGAAGTTCCCCGGCAACGAACCGCGGACGGTGGCCGCCGACGCCGACGGGACGGTTGCGCTCAGCCCCAAGACGGCGCGCATTTACGGCCCCAACATTCAGCTGGAAACAGAATACGGCAATCTCGGGTTCTGGGGTTCCGATCAGGAGCGAGCTGTCTGGTCCGTCGATTCGGCCGGCGGCGACTTCGCCGTGATGATCGATTACGCGTGCCCTCCCGACACAGCCGGGGACGCGTTTCGGATCGAGTTTCAGACGGCCGCTGTCGCGGGGCCGCCCCCCGTCACGGGCGCGGTGAGATCGACGGGTTCGTGGACCAACTACCGCATGAAGCAGGTCGGCGTCGTGAAGTTGCCGCCCGGCCGACTCGACGTGGTCGTGCGCTCCAATGGCCCGGTCCGAGGTTTCTTGTGGGACCTCCGCTCCGTCCGCTTGAAACCGGCGAAATAGCCGAAGCCGCCAGGGGCGCCGACGAAAAAGCGTGTCGATATGCGCCTGGGCGTGGAATATGATGAGAGCCCGAAATCACCCTTGGATTTATCGCCTCGATTGGAGACCCAAAATGCTGCGACGAATTCTTTGCGCCGCGAGCCTCGCTTTTCTCGCCTCCGCACTCTGTGCCGCTGAGCCGGACAAGAACACGTTTACCGATCCGGCCAAGGCCGGCCCCGATTACGCCGTGCAAGGAGAGTACCGGGGTGAGTTTGAAGGAGAGAATGGCAAAGAGAAGTGGGGCGGACATCTGATCGCTCTCGGCGGCGGCAAGTTCGCCAGCGCCGGCTACCGCGGCGGATTGCCCGGGGAAGGCTGGCAGCGCGGAGGCGAAGTAGTCCGCGGCGAAGGTCAACGCGAAGGCGATCAGGTTGTCTTCCGAGCCGACGATGGAGCCTGGACCGCCACTGCCAAGGATGGAGCATTGACGGTCGTCGACGCCGATGGAAATCTTGTCGGAGCCATGAAGCGAGTTGTCCGCAAGAGCTCAACGCTCGGCGCCAAGCCGCCGGAGGGAGCCAAGGTGTTGTTCGACGGCAAGTCGGCCGATCAGTTCGACAAGGGCAAGATCGTGCAAAAGAACCTGCTGCTGGCCGATTGCGCGAGCAAGATGAAACTGGGCGACCACGTCCTCCATCTGGAATTCCGCACTCCCTTCAAGCCGAACGCCCGCGGCCAGGCGCGCGGCAACAGCGGCATGTACATCCAGAGCCGCTACGAAGTCCAAGTGCTCGACTCGTTCGGTCTGGAAGGACGAAACAATGAGTGCGGCGGAATCTACTCGATTTCCGAACCGGCTGTGAACATGTGCTACCCGCCGCTGCAATGGCAAACGTACGACTACGACTTCAAGGCGGCCCGTTACGAAAACGGCAAGAAGGTCAAGAACGCCCGCGTGACCATTCGCCACAACGGTGTGGTCATCCACAAGAACCTCGAACTGCCCAAGGGCACGCCGGGCCGCCAGGGCGAAGGCCCCGATCCGGCTCCGCTCTACCTGCAGGGCCACGGCAATCCGGTCGTCTATCGAAACATCTGGGTCGTCGCGAAATAGCTCACCACTTGCGCCCCAAAGTTTCATGGCGCGGGCGACTAAGAAAAAAAGAGCCGTCACCGTTGAGGTGAGGGCTCTTTTTGTTGCTCATCCACTAGTTCTGATCAGATTCGATCGAGGTCGGCTGGCTCGTGACGGAGTGAGATTCGCATGCGCGGGAGCTTCTCGTTCTCGAATTGCACGTCGTATTTGGTGAGCAGTGTTGAAACGCTGAGCAACCCGTCTCGCTTGATTGACGCATCACGGTCTCGCTTCGTCAGCAAAGACCGAAAACGCAACGGGGAGTTTGTGCGCTTCAAAGCGCCGAACTCCGTCTCGATCGGTTCATCCAAGCCGTCAATAGAAAGGCAGCAACGGTAGATGGACGTCCTGTAGTTTACGCCAACGCCGCGAACCTCAGTCGCTCCCAACTTGGAATCCGCTGTTCGGATTCTTCGCAGTTTTGTTCTTGAGAGGAGCGAAATGTCGCTACCAGTATCGACCTGTAGAATGGCCCTCGTATGGAGACTATGTCTGTCTCGACCAATGCGAACGTTGACGAATGCTCTATATGCAATGATTGGCACTAACTTGTGTTCATCGGGATAAATGAGTTTTCGGGCAAGGTTGAGCACTAATGTCGACGCCATGCCGCTAAAACTACCAGAATCATTGCGCAGTGACGACCCGCGAGAATCGGGAAGTAATGAAGTGACCCGCCGAATCAGCACGAATCAGAATAATGCCGGCTGAAACGTCACGTGAGTCATTGCTCTTTCGGATTCCGCAAGGGTTTCGTGGAAGGCGAAGGCTTCATCCGAATCGGCTGAATGGAACATCGCTTCACGAAAATGCCGTTTCCCGTCGTCATGCCTATCCACGACAACCACAAACTGATCAGGATACCGGTACTGGAGAATCATGTCTTCAACGATGTCAATCAACATCGCATTCGAAAGGCCCTTGGGGCTGCGGTCGCTGGCGTCGTCGAGCACCGCCAAAATCGCGCGTTCCAGATCGCCAAATCGCTCACCGTTCATTCGTTCCCGAATATGAGCTGTGGTTGCGTCTCTCGCCGCCTCATCAAATGGCTCGAGTTGTTCATCCATGAACCATCTCACCAAACTCTTCGTGACGTGTTCTTCGACGACCCGGACGATCTTCTCGATGTTCAGCGGGCGTGGCGAGTTTACCGCGTTGAGAATCGCATCGTGTTCCCGAATCGTTGCTCGTGCATCCGGCAGAGTTCTCGCCTTGCCTAGATCACCGCACAGATCTATTACCTTATCGACCACTTGGACGAATGAACTTCGCCCCGATGACGAACAAATCTGCTTGTGGAAGGCGCCGTCAAGTTCCCAAAACCGAGTAGCATCCTCGTCAGAGAGTTCTTCAGCAGAGCCGTCGAGATCATCGCATAACGAGCGCAAACTCTCATTTGCCGCCACCAAGTCGCTGCTGTCTTCAATCTGCGAGAGTAGCAGCGCCTCAAAGAAGACACGGGTCTTCCCTAACGCATCGATCTGTTGCTGAGTTGGTTGGGCCGGGCTGGAAAGGGCCATTTCCAGCCAAGGAAGAATCATCGTCTCGGCATCCAAATGGACCTGACGGGCGATCGCCGCGTACTGGGCAGCGTACTCTGCCGAACCGAGGTCCTTTCGGACATCCTGGAGCAAGGACTCGTTCAACCGTAGATTCTCCATGCCTGAACTGTGGATTTGCGTGGAATACGTAGTTTAGAACGCCCGGAAATAACGTTCAACCCGGCTTACTCGCGGGGCCAGTTGAGATGCCGGTGGAGGAAATCGTAGGTCCCCTTGCCGTTGATCGTGTGGACGCCTCGGTACTGGCCGAAGAACCACTCGATCTCGCATCGATCGGCGATGCCCAGTTTGGCTGCGTAAAGGTGCCGGACTTTGCCGAATTCGTATCCCACCCAGTGGTCGACTCCCACGCCGTCGTAGTGCCCGCGCTCCACCATAAAGGGACGGGGACAGATCAGCGCCGCCATTTCGGCGTAGTTGAACGTGCTGCCGAGATCCCACTCAAAAATCTCGTACTCACCCGTCCACACATAGCTGAAGTTCTCCCGCGTGCTGGCGTTCTTGCGAACCCATTCGTTGAAGTCGGCTGAGCAGATCGAGAGGCAGTAGTTGTCGACCAACGGAGGAATCCTCATCGCGCTCTTGCCGCCGTACGAGAGTCCGTAAAACGCGATTCGCTCACCGTCGACGTAAGGCAGAGTCTTCAGCCAATCGGTGATCTGCTGGTGTTGCGGGACCATGATCGAGAAGATGGTCTTCTTGATCGGGTACGACTTCCGCTGCAGCGTGCGAAATCGATCGCGAAAGATGTAGATGTTCTGCGGCGCGAACGTGACAAAGCCCCGCTCAGCCAACTTCGCGGCGAAGTCGTGGTAAGCTCGATGATCGCCTTCGATGACATCTTTGGGGCGACCTTCGAGCCCGTGTTGGCAAACGACGACCGGACGCTTCTCCCCGGGCTTGATTCCTTTTGGCTCGAGCAGCACGCCGAACGCGATGACGTCGGGAAAGACGTCCAGAACGACCTCGTATCCGGTCCACTTGTCCGTCTCGTAGGCTTTGCGGGCGCGCGGGTTGAACGGCAAACGCTCGATGTCAAAACTGCCGATCACTTCATTCTTGAAGTTCTCTCGATAGGACTCGACGGAGCGCTTGTAGGCTCCGAGCGACGACGTGTCGAGGTCTTTCATAAACGCCTGGCGCTTGAATGAACTCTCCCGCAGGAGCCACTGATTGTGGTCGTCGATCTGATGGATCATCCGCGCTTGGCGAGCCTTGACGTCGATGGCGGGCCGAGTTGTTTGCGGGTCGTCGCCGACATCCTTCAGTTCACCGCCGAGGGCTTTGAGCAGGTCGGCCAGACACTCCGAGCTAACGCCCGGCTCAGCGCCGTCGCCGCGCAGCGTCCAGGCAGCGCGTTTCGGGTAGGCGTCGATCATCTTCTCAGCTCTGGCGAACTCGGCCTTCACGGCGGCTATGGGAGGGGACTTCAGTTCAGCCGGAGCTCCGCCGCCAGATCCATCCAACTTCAATTCCGGACCTTTGGAGGCGTCGATGACAAGCGCCCGCGGAGCCACCAGGCTGGCGATTTCCGCGTCGCCGAACTGCTCGAAAAGGGCGTAGACGTTGCGGTCGATCGGTTGCGACCAGAGCGACTGCCGCGAATCAAAATATCCACTCACGGCCGTCGCGCGGATTCGCGAGTCCAGGGCTCCGGCGTAGAGCGCCAACATGCCTCCTTCGCCCCAGCCGACCACGCCGACCTTCGCCTTCAAGCCATCGCGTTTACGAGCCCAGTCAACCAGGGCGAACACCTTCTGCAATTCGTAGCCGGCGATGTGTCTTCCCAACTCAAAAGCGCTGCGGTGAACGAATTCGCGGCTCGTCAACGTGGCTCGTCCGTTGCGGCGTTCGAGATGTCGGTTGACCAATGCCGGACAGACAACTCGGCATCCGCTTTCGGCCAACCGTCGAGCGAACTGTGACTCGGCCGGCAATCCCTCCGCCAGACCGGCGATCATCTCCGGGGTCTGATCGGCGTCGGGAATGGCGATGATGTCGATTCCGTTGTGCTCAGTTGGTTCGAGCAAGACGCCGATCCCTTGGATGTCGCGAATGACGGGCCAGCTGACGGCGAACGCCTTGAACCCGTCACCGCGGCCGAGCAGTGCTGGCTGATCTGTCGCGCCTTCCAGCTGCAACCCGGTGAACTCAACCCGCGGGTCTCGAATGCCGAGGATGTGGGAGAGACGAACTCGGTTCGGCGAAACGGAAAGAGCGTACTCGCGCGGCGAGGTGAAGTCGCGTTTCCAGAACGCCGCCCGTTTCTCGATCGATTGTTCGAGCTGTCGCAGCAGGAATCGGTCGGCGCCATCGACCATCGCAGAGGCGATGTCGCCCTCCATTTTCAACAGCTTCGCGCCGCCCGGTAGTTCTTGGCTGCGCGCCGTGGCGGGAAGACCGGCGATCGTGGCGGCGGCGATCAACAACGCAGCCGGCAAACGAAAGTCTCCGCATCGCACTCGCCGCGGGGGGTCCGACGTCGTCGAGTTGTTGGTGAGATTCATCTTTTCGACTCGCTTGGTTGGAGACTCGTGGTTGTCTGATTCAGGGCGGCCAGCCGGGCCGTGGGTGTGTTGTAGCATCTGTCCTGGCGCGTCTCAATTTTGCCGCCCCGCATTTACTGGGCGATTGGAGGGCGCTCCGCTCGCTACATTTTTGCACTCCGATCCGCTGCGCCCGCGCGTGGTGGCGGTCAGAGATATCGGGTACCGTGTTGCCAGCCGCCCTGATTCAAGTCATTCAACGCGGAGAAGCCCATGAAGTGCTCCCCATCATCTCGCACAACTCGGATCGTTGGGTGCGTCGTTTGTTTGATTGGCGCGACATGTTCCCCGAGCCGCGGGGCGGAGCTACAACCGATCGCGCGGAAGATCCCACCGGCCGGAATTGAGTTGCCCGCCGAGACGCTCAAACAGCTGCTCCACCAAGCCGTGCTGATCTCGAAAGAGTCGGGCCGTATCGCCGCTCATCCGCGCGCCGCGGACGCTCGCGTCTTGCTCAAGGCGGTTGAGTTCGCGCTGCACCACAACGAGTTTTACAGCGCCAAGGACGCCGAGACGCTGCGGCGCGTACTTCGCCTGGCCGCGGCTCGCGTCGAGCAACTCAAACGGGACGAGACACCTTGGATGCGAAAACCGGGCCTCACCGTACGCGGTTACGTGTCGCGAATCGACGGCTCATTGCAGCCGTACGGCCTGGAGATTCCCGAAGGCTACGACTTCGACAAACCGTCGCCACTGTACGTGTGGCTGCACGGACGCGGCGATAAAACCACCGACCTGCACTTCATTCATCAACGGCTGACGCGCGGCGGGCGCATTCGACCTGCCGGCGCGATCGTGCTGCACCCGTTTGGACGTCATTGCATGGGATTCAAGTCGGCAGGTGAGATTGATGTGCTCGACGCCGTCGCGGAGGTGCGACGCGATTACAAGATCGACCCGGACCGCATCGTGTTGATGGGGTTCTCGATGGGCGGAGCCGGCGCCTGGCACGTCGGGGCCCATTACGCGGACCGGTGGGTGGCGATCAGCCCTGGAGCCGGGTTCGCCGAGACGGCGCGGTACAACCGCCTCCAACCCAACCAATACCCCGCGTGGTACGTCCAGCGGCTCTGGAGTCTCTACGATGTTCCCCGCTATACGCGCAACCTCTTCAACGTCCCGGTCGTTGTCTACAGTGGCGAACTCGACAAGCAGATTCAGGCCGCTCGCGTGATGGAGGAAGCGTATATGGAGCACAATCGCCGACTACCGCACATCATCGGGCCCGGCATGGGACACAAGTACCATCCCGACTCGTTGCGGGAAGTCATGCGGCGAATGTCCGAAGCGGTCGCGCAGGGACGCGACACAACGCCGCGGAAGGTCCACTTGCAGACGCGAACGCTGCGCTACAACCGAGTTCATTGGGTCGAGGCGCTGGGGCTTGAGGAGCATTGGCGCGACGCACGGATCGACGCCGAAGTGATACCGGTCGGCAGCGAAGTCGTTAGCGAAGATAAGGGCGACAGTGACGACGCCGACAAAGACGAGCTGGCGAAAAAGAAGACAACTCGTCCGCAACTCTCTTTGAAGACCGCCAACGTGACGGCGCTGCGAGTCGCGCCGCCCGACGCCGACTTTCGCAAATGGGAGCTGCGAGTGAACGGTAAACTGGTCGCCGCCCCGGACGGAGAGAGTCCATTGACCGCCGCAACACTGCGCCGCGCAGGTGATACCTGGCGCTTTGAAGCGGTCGGAGATGAGTTGGCCAAACGGCCTCGGCGACAAGGACCGATCGACGACGCTTTTCTCGATCCGTTCCTGGTCGTGACACCCACGGGCGAAGAGCGAAACTCGCGAGTTGCTCAGTGGGTCGAGTTCGAACTGGCTCACTTTCGGGCCCGCTGGAAAGCGCTCTACCGAGGCGATGTGAGGATCAAGAAGGATGTCGACGTCACGGCGGAGGACGTGCGGAAGTATCACCTCATCCTGTGGGGATCGCCGTCGTCGAACAAGTGGATCCAGATGGTGTTGGCTGCTGAAAAACCGCACTCGGTGCCGCTGGAGTGGACGGACGACGAGATTCGTCTGCGAGGTCGAGCGGCTCATTCGTCGGCTACTTCCGTGCCGCTGCTGATCTACCCCAATCCGTTGCAACCAGACAAGTATGTTGTGCTCAACAGCGGTCCCACGCACCGGGAGGGACATGATCGCACCAATTCATTACAGAACCCGAAACTGCCGGACTGGGCGATTGTCGATGTTGCGCAACAACCCGACGACAGAACCCCCGGGCGAATCGCCGACGCGGGTTTCTTTGACGAATCGTGGAGCGTGACTCGGTGATCGTCTGCGTATGTACGATGGCCTTCCGAGGCCGTCGAAAGCGAGCTAGCCCCAAGAGAAACCACCAGATTCGTGCTCAGCGCTAAAGTCAAATCGCCGCGCTGTGCGAAGTGGAACGTCCATTGTCGCGACTTCGTCGCGAAGTCCTTCGTACGATGGCCTTCCGAGGCCGTCGAGAACGGACGTTCCACTTGCTCCACCGGCGCGGTTTGACTAGACGATGAGCATGAATCGAGTGGTAAGAACCGGGATTTGACCCGCTTTCGACGGCCTTGGAAGGCGCCTTGGAAGGCCATCGTACGTCCATATGTCGCGACTTCGTCGCGAAGTCCTGCCCGGCAGGCAGGACCTACCAGGAGTGTGAAATGCAGGTCGATTTTCACATCGCCTCGCCGGAGGAAAGACTGGCGGCGTTCGAGAACGTACACGAGTTCTGGGGCAATGGCCGCACACTTGCGGAACACATCGCCTGGCGCCTCGCTTCGCCTCAACACCAGCGAGCCAGTTGGTGCGTCGGCGTAGTGGACGGCCGCGTCGCGGCGTCGCTAGGCAGCTACCCGATGCAGTACCGCGTGGCTGGTGAGGTGGTCAGGGGCATTGCGATTGGAGCCGTTCACACGCTGCCCGAGTTTCGCGGTCACGGTTTGGCTCCGCGTTTGATGGATTGGGTCGAGCAGGACGAGCGCTCCCGCGGCGCCGCGGTTAGTTTGCTGTTCTCCGACATCAAGCCCGAATACTACGCGCGGATGGGTTACCAGCTTTGCGAGTCGTGGGAACTGGATGTGGACTGCGGTTCGGCGGAAACGTCGACTGCGATCGCCGCCGGGACGTGGCGGCTCGATGAACTGGCTACCGATGAGCGACAGATCGTAGCGATCTTGCAAGACACTCGCGCTCGTCAGGTAGCCAACCTGACGTTCTCAGTTGAGCGCACCGACGAATACTGGCAATACCTGTTTCGCCGGCACGAGGACGAACACTATTTTTCCGTGATCGACGCATCTGGAAGCTCCGTCGGCTGGGCGTGCCTGGGAGCTCACGACCAAACGGCGGTGGTTCACGACGCGGCCATCTCGACGGAAATCGATCCCGCCCGATTCTGGTGCGAACTGACCGCCTGCGCATTGCGATTCGCGCAGGAACGAGGATGCGCGAAGCTGATCGGCTGGATCCCCCACTCGCATGCCGGGGAGTTGCCTGCGCATTGGCTGCGGCGGCGGCGGGAGGAGATCACCATGATCAAGCCGCTTGATGAATCGGTCGAGTTGACGGCTGAAGTCCGCCGCGATGCAACTCATCTCACCGAATCCGAACACGTTTAGGTTGCGATCATTTGACGTCCGTGTGCCGTTTCAGATCTACAACAATACGCGCCAGGCGGCGTGACCGAGCACGAGGCAGCCCACCGTCGCGGCTCCGATGCTAACGATTAAGACCGCTCCGCTGGCGATGTCGAGCGCCGCTCCGATATCCTCGTTGAATTCGCGGTCGACGGCCAGACAGAGTCGTTCGAGCGAGCTGTTGAACAGTTCGGCGGCCCAGACGGCGGTGATCGACAGGATCACCGCGACCCACTCCCACCGCTCGACGCGCAGCGCGGCGGCGGCGGCGGCAACGACGACGGCGGCGGGTAGATGGACGAGGAAGCTGTTTTGTCCGCGGACGCCAAGACCGATGCCTCGAAAGGCGTCGACGAACTTGCGGATCCATGAGCGAGGCGAACGCGCGTAAGGCATGGGCTACTCCAATCCGCGGGCTCCAGCTGGCGGAATCTGCACGCCGCCAACTCGACCCAACCGACCGCGCGGCAGGAACCGCGGTTCGATCGAGAACTGCAGCCCGACATTGTTGCGGCCCTCGTCGACGTTGAAACCGAAACGCAGCAACGCCGATTCGCCGACTCGGATCATGCTGATTCGTTGCCCAATGTTGCCCGTGGGTCCGAAGTCGAATGATGTGCCGAGTTGCGCGATCCACTTCTCGGTCATCCGATAACTCAGCGCCGCGCTGAGTATGTTGCTGGTGATCGGTCCTTCGATCGTGCGGAAGCCGACGTAAAGGCTGCCCTGTTCCGGGCGTGTGATCAGTCCACCCAGCGTGAATGTTCTCAGCCCGTCATCAAAGATGTCGACGAATCCGTCCGACAACACGGTCAACCGATCGCCGATGTGCCAACGAAAGTCGTAGTTCAGCAAGCCGGCGTCTTCGCCGAAATTGTCTCGCGCCGCTTTGGGGAACAACGATCCTTCAACATCGAAGGCGATCCAGTCGACGATCCGCTCCTGCCCAGGCAAGCCGCGCTTCGTTTGCCAGCGCTGCCGCGCGGCGACGCGGAACAGCATCAGGTCTTCGGCGACTTCCGTCGTCGGGGACGAAACCCAGCTCTGCAGTCCGTTGCGGACCGCAAAGAAGCGAGCGTCGTACTTCGCCGGCAGCACGCCGCCGAACGTCGAGGGAATAAAGCGGCGAATGAAGTGCTCTTGCGAGTCGTCGTCGAGCGGATCGTAAAGCGCCAGCCGCGTGAGGTTCTCGTCGGCCTCAGCGAACAGCAACTCAGATTCGAGCGAGACCTTGTGGGCCAAACCGCGGAGGTTGAACAGGGCGCTCCGCACGGTCGGGTCGGCTCGCCAAATCGGCATGCTCGTGCGGACTCCCGCCTGGCCGTAAACGCGCGTGACGTCGTCCGCGTCGAGGTCCTCGTGCCAATGGGCAACTTCGCCGAGAGCGTACGGAACGACTTTGACGGGACCGAGCTCAAAGGGCGCATCCACTTCGTGACGCGACGCGATCCGAACGCCCTCGCGGTCGGCGAAGGGAACCATCCCGGTCGTCATTTCCCACGGCAGCGTGGCGGGCGGCGGCTCAGGCGTCGCCGGCCCCGACGCGGTCTCCAAGTGTCCGTAGCCGACATGCGTGTGAGCCGACCAGGTAATGTGATCCGCGAAGACGGACTGACCGATGAGGAAGTGGTCCAGACGCGGTAACCACTCGGTCTGCGTGTAGAAGTCGTTTACCCGAGTGTCGGTCGTTAGCGACAACGAATTGGAACCGAAGTACCGCTTGATCTCGATCCCGGTCGTCTGGTCCTTGTACTCGTCCCATTCGTTCTCGAGGTATTGCTCGACAAAGTTGCGATCGCTGTGCAGCCCCGCCTCAGCCGTCAATTGCCACCCGATCGCCAAGTCGTGCCGATGCTGAAAGAGAACGCGGCCGCGCCATTCGGTTTCCGGTGTGACCGCCAGGCGATCGGCTCCGAGGCTATCCACTCCCGTATCATTGATGCCCCAGGCGTCGAACAAGCCGAGGTTGTCGCCGCTATGGCCCAGGATGTTCATGTTCTGGTATTGAAAACTCGTCCCAAACGCGGGACCGCGCTCGCTCATGTAATCCGGTGAGATCGTCCAGTCGGTGCCCCGCGGGGGCCGGCGAATCCCCAACACTTGATACATGTCGATGTCGGTCAGAATCTGCGCTCCAAAGACGTTGTCGTTCTTGATCCGCAAGTTATCGATGTAGTAGGTCGGGCGTTGCAGATCGGTGGCGATCGTCGGCCAATAGAGGATCGGAGCGCCGCCGATGTACAGGAAATTGTTGTGGCTCGTCGCCAGAAACTCGTGCTCCACCATCGGTCCACGCGTGTTGGGATCGATGATCGGTTCGCCGGTCAGGAAATCCGTCGCCGGCGTTTTGACGTCTTCAAGCTCGAGCGACTCCGACTGAATCCAATAGCTGGGAACGCCCATGCGGCTCGACGTCAACGCGGCGCCGAAAGCCTGATAGTGGCTGCGATCGACTTGTTGCAACACATCGGCCTTGAGCCGCATGAGTCCTTCGTAGTGCGGCACGGGCGTCAACAACTCGGCGTCCATGATCACGCCCGTCTTTTGATTGACGTCGTAATACATCTGCTTGGCGTAGATCACGCTGTCGCCCTGGCGGAAAACAATGTTGCCTTCCATGTAGACTTCCAGAGGCAGGTCCTCGCCGAGTCGCAGGCCGCCGCCATTAAAGTCCTGGTTCTGCAAGTTGGCCGTCCAGATGACGACGCTGTCCGCCTCCAGATCGATCTTGCCCAAAGCGACGTCGCCCATCTGGCTGGCGTTGCTGACTTGAACGTCATCCAGAATGATGTTGACCGCCGACGGAATCACCAGAACCGACTCGTTCGTCGCCGGATTGTTGCGCAGATCAAAGTCAACTCGCCCGTTGCCGCGGCCGATGATCGTCAGATTGCGGCCGCCCAGTCGCAGCTGCTGCTCCTCGCGGCCGCCCCGCGCTGGGGATGAGCGCTCCAATTGTGCGGGCCGGACCGCCTTGTCGGCGAATGGGCCCGCCTGGCGACCGCGATGATAGACCGGCGGCGGCGACTTGGGATCCGCTTGGCTAACCGGCGCATCGATGCGGACTGCCGCCTCGGTGTAGAGTCTGCCAAACCAGCTCTTGTCGACGACCCGTTGCGGAGCTCCAACGCCGTTCTGATGCTCCAACACGACCTGGCCGTATCGTCCGGCTTCCAAGTACGTCAGCACCTTGGTCATGCCGTTGGAAAACGGCGACGCTTGGTCGATCCACAACACCGCTTCGCTCGCGCGGGCCGTCAGCGCTCCTTGACGAATCTCGCAGTCCCGCAGCCAGACAATCTCGTACGCGCCCTGACGCCAGCGCTTCCCCGACGACGCCGTGACCGCGACCGGCGCCTTCGTGTCCAACCGGGGGAGTTCGATCGTCAGGTCGCTCGCTACCGCTCGACTCGGTCCACAACAGACCAACCAGGCGGCGAGTAATGTCACAGGCCCACACCACTTCATCAGTCGCGCGAAGCGAGACAGCTCGCGCAGTCGACTCCCATCGTTGGTGCGATGTGGCCAGTTCAGAACGGCATCCTTGCCTGTGGTTGACGGGTGCGGCGAACGCCGCGCAGCAAACTTGAGAAATGTTTGGGGAAAAGTCGCGGGATTATAGGTGCGGTTGTGGTACGTCGCAACAGCTATTCGCGTTCTCGTAAACTGCCGAAGTCGTTGCCGAAATTGCCGTTACGCACTCGAATTGGTGGCCTGAGTACGACCCAGAACTCCCAGCGCCAACGCGCCGGCACTCGTCCGCTACCGATTCACTCGCCACGCTTGCGCAGGACGCTCGCCAAGCCGATCGCCGCCGCAACCGAAATTGCTGGCGCCAGCGGTGCTCGCATTCGCATGTTGCTCCAGTAGAAGGCGTGCAGCAGCGTGAAGCTCAAGCAGACGGCCAGCATCCAAACCCAGGGAGCGGATGCTAGCTTGGCGCGGCTGACGATCAGGCCCACTCCAGCCAGTACGAAAACGGCTGCGTACCACACGGCGACCAGATATCGGGCGATTCGCCGAGCTGTCGATTCGCTATTGGAAGTTGCGTGGGGCAGCAGTCCCCAGATTCTGCCCACGCGAACGGCTGTCGCCTGCAGGCAGGCGGTGGGTTGGGCTCGCATGTACTGAATTGCCTGCTGGTAGGCCCAGCGGTCGAACGCCACCTCGTCGAAACCCAACTGGCGAAACTCCTCAAAAACACGGTCATTGAATTGTCGAGCGTCCCAGACTTCTCCGGGTGCTCTGGTGTCCAAGTATTCGTAAAACTCCGGGTTGTTGCCGAGCAGCAGGGTGAATCCTCCGTGAGTCGTCGCGACGATTGGCTTGTGGAGGACAATCCAGTTTCGGGCGATCCAGGGCGCGAGCACGCCAGTGGACGCTAGCGTTAACGCAGTGGCGGCCAGCCAGCGACGCTGGGATTGTCGGCGGCACAAGATGATCAGAAAGACGGCAAACAGGGCAACGAGAAACACAGGACGGCAGAGCGCCGCGAGCGCCAACAGGATGCCGGCCAAAGTGGCCCGCCACCAACACAGTTCTTGGCCGGATCCCAACTGCCAGAGCGCCAACGCCATTAGCGCGGTGGCCAGCGTCTCGGTCATCAGCAGAGGCGTTTGATTGAGGAGGATCGGATCGATCAGCACCAGGCCTGCGGCGACGATCGACGGTCCTCTCGAACAGACGCGGCGAGCGAAGCTGAACGTGGCGGCCGTGGCGATCGCTCCCAAGATGGCGTGCAGCGCGCCGATGCGGAGAGATCGTTCGGCTGCGTCGTCGACGTAGATTGCCGCCAGGATCCAGGGGTAGAGCGGAGGGCGAAAGGCAGTTGGCCGCACGCGGTCTCCCAGCGGCCGGCCGTAGAAACCATCGCTGCGGATAGTCTCGGCGATCCGACCGTATTGATCGATGTCATTGGCGAACGGATCGGGCCACACCGCAAGTAGACCGCCTCGAACGATCAGCGCGACGAGAAAGATAGCGCCCAAGACCGCGCGGTCTCCAGAGTCCAGGCGGCGTTGACAAGTGGGCGGCGCTTCAGTTCTTGTCGCGTCTCTTGTCGCGTCACTTGTCGCGTCAGCGGTGTCGGCCATTCGGGGATCGCTGTGAGCAGGTCAGTTGTCGGTCGTGCCAGCGTACTCGGATGTGTCCAGAATCGGATATGTCCAGAATAACGTGGACGACTGACAAAAGCATGCGGGCCCTTCATCGGCGCCACTCCATGCGCCAGGAACCAGATGGGACCATTTTCGACGGCGCTAGCCGGTGCGGCGTCGCTGCGCTCCTGGATCCAGCCTACTAGCCTACGAGCCACACAAACGCGCGAAAGCAGGTAAACTCGGCGGAGCGAGATGGGAGAACTGATGGATCGTTGGATCGATGTGACGATTCGCTGGCGCTGGTGTTTATTGGCGGCGGCGTTGGGACTGACGGCGCTGTCGTACGCGCCGGCCAATCGTCTCCAATTCGATCGCACGGTCGAGCGGCTGTTCGCGAGCAACGATGTCGATGTCGCAGCGTACGGTCGACTGAAGCGGAGATTCGGCGGCAACGAAATCGTATTGGCCGTCTACGACGACGACGAGTTGCTCGACCCGGCCGGCGCGGGATTGTCGCGGTTGCGCGCCCTGGGCGATGAGTTGCTGGAGATCGACGGCGTGGTCGACATCCTCAGTCTGGCCAAACTGAATGAGTCGTTGGAGAACCTGTACCGGTTGTCGAAGATCCTGCAGCGCGACGACCGCCCAGTCATCCTCGATCCCGACGTGGCGACGGCGCGGGCGTTCGTCAGCCTGTTCGCCGACTACACACACAGCGCGGACGGGCGCACGGCTGCCGTTATCTGCATGTTGTCGCCGGCGCGACCGGACGAGCGAGCGGCAACTCTGGCCGCCATCGAGTCGGCGCTGCGCGATCTGCCGCCTCCGCTGACGGCGGGACGCATTGCCGGTGAGCCGTACATGTTGAACGAGGGTTACGAGTGCGTCGACGCGGACGGACGGCGGTTGCAGCTTGTTTCAGCGGCGTTGTTGGCGTGCGTGATCGGCCTTTGCCTCTGTCCCTGGCGGTGGGCGTTGACGGTCGTCGGCCTCGTCTGCCTGTTGCCATTTCTACCCGGCGATGGGTGGCGTTGGGCGGCGGTCGGTGTGGCAGCCGTCGTCGGCTTCCGTCAATTGCGGTGGGTGTTGCTGCCGACATGTGTTGTTCAGTTCAGCATCTTGACGACGCGGGCGGCGGTCGTCTTGTCGGGAGCGCCGTTGAGCATCGTGAGTTCGTTGCTGAACGCGGTGCTGACGGTCGTCGCCGTAGCGGCCGTCATGCACGTCATGGTGCGTTTTCGTCGCGAGTTGAGCAGTTGCGGTGATCGCGTACTCGCCTATCGGGCGACGGCGAAGGCGTTGACCAGGCCGGTCGCGTTGGCGTGCGCAACGGACGCGCTGGGGTTCGCCGCGCTGGGGCTGTCTGGGGTGACCCCGGTGCGGGAGTTTGGATTGATGGCGGCTTTCGGATCGATTGCCGTAGCCGTGGCGATCCTGCTCCTTTCGCCCGCCATTCTGATAATGAAATCGGCCGCGGCGGATCTGCAACCGAGCGCGGATCACGAGGACGCTCCGGCCGACCGCGGCGCGACGTCGGCTGTTGCGATGCGCGGCCGTCCTCTTCTGATCGGAGCATCGTTGGTCGTGGTCTGTTTGTTCTTTTCGGCCGGCGCGATGCGATTGGTTGTGGAGACCGACTTCACGAAGAACTTTCGCGACGGCACCGAGTTGGTGACGTCTTACGAGTACATCGAAGCGGCGTTTGGCGGGGCGGGAGTTTGGGACGTGGTCATTCCCGCGCCCAGGCGGCTTTCGGATGAGTACTTGGATCGCGTGTCCGCTCTGCAGCAAGACCTTCGCTCGATCACCGTCGCGGACCCGGGGGGCGGCGAGCCGGTGCGGCTCTCCAAAGTCATCAGTTTCGCCGACGTGATCGAAGCGACCGAGGCGCATCCGATACTGGCGCGATTGCCCTTGGCCGCGCGTGTCGTGGGGATGGAGCGAGCGCTCCCCACTTTCGCCGCCGCTTTGCGGACTCACGAACCAGACGAACGGGGGCGGTTCTACATGCGGATCATGTTGCGGGCCAAAGAGCGCGTTCCCGCCGAATCGAAACGGCAGCTCATCGACGCGGTCAAGCGCACGGCGGCGGAGCATTTTCCGGTCGACGGCGATCAGCCGGCCGCCGAAGTGACCGGGTTCTACGTGTTGCTCGCCAAGTTGATCGCCAGCCTGTTGCGCGACCAGTGGACGTGTTTCGCGGTCGCCTTTCTCGCGATGTGGATCGCGCTGGCGGTTGGGTTTCGCAGCTGGCGGATGGCGGCGGCCGTTTTGGCGCTGAACGCGGCGCCGGTAATAGTCGTGTTGGGGTCGCTCGGCTGGTGGGGTGTTCACGTGAACATGGGAGTCGCCATGATCGCCGCCGTCTCACTCGGCCTTTCCATCGACGGCGCCGTTCACTTGCAGGCCGTCTTCGCCGACCAACTCGCTCGGGGCTCCTCGGCGGCGACGGCGGCCCGCGCGGCTCGTCAGGCGACCGGCGCGGCGATGGCGCTGTCGACGCTGGCTCTGGCTGTCGGCTTTCTGGCTCTCGTGCGGAGTGACTTCACGCCCACGGCGTCGTTCGGAGCACTCGTGACTTGCGCGATGATCGGCGGCCTGCTGATCAACCGGTACGTCGTTACGGGTCTACTGTCCGCGAGCGGATCGCGAGCTACTGTTGGAGCGCGAACAGGATGACGTTGACGCCGATGCGCACGGCGTCCTCGCGGATGTAACTCTTGCACTCCAGCGACGTGGTGTTCTCCAGCGCGCAGCTCAGATCGTGGGGCGAGAAGATCACGGCGATGCGGCCGTCGATCTCGAGCACTTCCAGCTGGGGCGACGTTTTGACAAGTCGCGCTTTGAGCGCCTCGGCTCCGCCTTGCGGGTCGCGTACGGTCACACTCGTGACGTCGTAGCCCCGGTAGCGTTTGGTGAACATCGGGTGCGAAGCCGGCAGCCGCGTCAGCTCGGCTTCCGGAAACAGGGCGCGGATCTCGCGGCGAAACGAATCCGCAAACGCCTTGCTGGCGCAGATCGAATCGGCGAAGACCAATCCGCCCTGCTGCAGATATTCGGCCAGCGCTTTTCGTTGCGTCAAGCTGAAGCGGAACGCGCGGCGTCCGTGCATGAACACGATCGGATGGTCGGCTAGTCCCTCGGCGGTCGGCGGCAACAATTCCGGCGTCACGTCGACTCGCATCTGCAGCTGACTGCGCGTGGCCGCGACCAGATTCGCCAGGGCGTTTGGCGCATCGTCAGCGCCTCCCGTGTGAGCCAACTTGGGAACTCTCAACATGCCGCGGTCAAGCGCTTCGGTTTGCAGCGCGACGCGCGTTTGCGGCCGCGCCAACTTGTCTTTGAATTCGCGGTTGGTGGCGTAGGCCACGATGTTGGAGCCGATCTTCAAGGCCGCCTCAATCTCGCCGCGGACTTTGGCTGGGTAGTCGGCCATGCGGCCACTGCGAGCCAGTTGCCAATGGCAAGTCAGATCGCGAGGCACATAGACGATGCTCGTCCGGCAACAGGCGTCAACGCCATAGATGTGAGGCAGATACTTCGGGTCGACTTTCGATTCGGCGAACCAGACCGGGTGGTCCGGCGGCAGCAACCGCAACGAACTCTCGGGAAACATCTGCGCGACGGCCGCGCGAAAGTCGCGATCGAACTGCTCGCCGCTGCAGCTTTGCTCGACAAAAATAAATCCGCCCTGCAACACGTACTCACGCAACCGCTGGATCTGCTGATCGCTGAGTCGAAAACCATCGCGACCGCTGATCATCAGCACGGGGGTTTGCAACAAGTCGTTGACGCCGGCCGCCTCGACGTCGATTGTTTGCCAGGTCAAGCTGCGTCGCCAACTCTGCTCCAGATGCCGGGTCAGTTGGTGCACGCCTCCCGGATGTGGGTCCCACGGGTGATTCGCATCTCGGGGATCGCCGTACTTTAGTTTTGAGACAGCGACCGGCCGCAGTCCTTTCGACAGAAACAACAGAGCAAACGAGGTCGAGATCAGCGGGTTGCTCTCACTGTGACCCGTCCCCCGCCAGTAGCCGGACAGTTTGTCCTGCATGTTGAGCAGTTTCTGCGCACCGGCTCGGTACCAGTCGTGCGGGCCGAGAAATCGACGCCCCGACAAGCGACCGACTCGCTCCACGCCGTATAGATAATAGAGGGCGTACTGGCCGATCCCCGGATTGGTGTCGACCGAGAACTTGCGGCCCAGCCAATTGATGCCCCGCTCGACGGCGTCGTCACTCACATTCACGCCGCAGCAGCGCACCGTATCGCCGGTAATGGTCGCCGAGCCCTTGTTTGTTTTGCCACTGGCGATGATCAACGAGGCCACGCCGGCGCACGTCATGCTGCCGCTCGGTTGTTGCGACGGCAGTTGCGGCGGCCGACCCTTGAAGTAGGACCAAGAGCCGTCTTGGTTCTGCTGGTTCAGCCAGAACTCCTGGCTCGCCTCCCACGCCGACATTCGCACTGACACGCCAACTCGCTCCGCTTCGTGCAGCGCGAGCATGGCGAACTGGGTATTCGAGTTGTCGGCGCGTCCACTGGCGGCTCCATATCCCCAGCCGCCACGGTCCGGCCCAGCGGCGATCTGCGCGGCGATCAACCAGTCGGCGTTGCGGCGGATCAGCGGACGATCGCGATCGGGGTCAATCGCCGCGAAGGCCATCGTTTGCACAGCCACCGCATAGACTCGCTCCGGCATCTTCAGATTCCGCAGGTACCCCGCCGCCTTGCTGACAGCCGGCGAGTCCGGGCGCTCCCCCGCATTGACCAGCGACAAGACACACAGAGACGTCAAGCCGCCCGGTTGCCCCGGATGTCCCGGCCAGTTGCCGGTGGGGTTCTGTTTGGAGATGAGGAAGTCGATGGCGTGGCGAATCGATCGCCGCACTTCGTCCGAACTGACATCGCCCCGCGCATCCGGCACGAACGGCGCTATCAGCAAAACCGCCAAACAAGCTGTGACGAATCTTCGCATCCTCTCCTCGCTGTTGGTGGGCGCCCCCGGCGCGCTTCCACAAATATCTTAGAGTCTTAGGTTGAGACTTGCGCGGAATAGGCCGCCCGATTTCGTCAAAGCCGACGTTTTCGCCGCGCGGCGGGCTCACAGGGCGCAAACCATGGCCCCGCCGGCCGTGCTGCGCTTTATTGCTCGCCGTCGACGGCATCCCGTAGAATCGAATTCGCCAGGAGTGAAAGCGAGTTCGACGAGTCAGTCGCGAAGATGGCCGAAGGAATCCTGTTGACGCCCTCATTCGAGAGCCGGACCGAGAGCACAGTAGTAAGGAAACGCGGTGAGCAAACAACGCAGTCTGAGCGACATCCTTCAGGAGTTCGCCAATCAACGACAGATCATGCAGCAGGAGTTGCAAAAGGTCATCGTTGGTCAGAACGAAGTGATCGAGCAGTTGTTCGCCGCCATCTTCACGCGAGGCCACTGTTTGCTGGAGGGAGTGCCGGGCCTGGCCAAAACGCTGATGGTCAGTACGCTGTCTCAGATTCTCGACGTGAACTTCAAGCGGATTCAGTTTACGCCCGACTTGATGCCGTCGGACATCACCGGCACGAATGTGCTGGATGAAGACGACAACGGCCGCCGCGAGTTTCGATTCGTGGAGGGCCCGATCTTCACGAACATTCTGCTGGCCGACGAAATCAACCGCACGCCGCCGAAGACTCAAGCCGCGCTGCTGCAGGCGATGCAGGAGCGCGATGTCACCGTGGGACGGACCACGTATCGGTTGCCGGATCCGTTCTTCACGATCGCCACGCAAAACCCCATCGAGCAAGAGGGCACGTACCCGCTTCCCGAAGCCCAGCTCGATCGCTTCATGTTCAACATTAAGGTCGGTTACCCAACCGCGGACGAGGAAGAGCGGATTCTCACGCTGACGTCGCGAAACGAAAAAGCCGACGTCCGCAAAGTGCTTTCCTCGAAAGCGATCGTCAACCTCCAACGGCTCGTCAGCACGATCGCCGTCAGCGAGTACATCGTCAAATACGCGGCGCGGCTGGTGCGAGCCACTCGACCGCGCGACGAGTCGGCCCCCGAGTTCATCCGCGAACTCGTCGATTGGGGAGCCGGCCCCCGCGCCGGACAGTTCCTGAGCAACGGCGGCAAGGCGCTGGCCGCCATGGACGGTCGGTTCTCGGTCGCCATCGAAGATATTCAACGCATCGCCGTGCCCGTGCTGCGTCATCGCATCAGCACGAATTTTCAAGCGCAGGCCGAGGGCATGACTACGGACGATGTCGTTGCCCGGTTAGTCGATGAGACGCCCGAGCCCGAGATTTCAAAATTCAGCAGCGAAGGTCCGCCTACTCCGCCGCCGGCTCACTAGTTGAGTCGACGGCTGCTACTCCAAAGCGAGCTCCGGCTCGGTCGTCGTTCGTCAACTCGAATCGTCGCAATGGCTGTCGAGAAATATCTCAAGCCCGAAGTTATCAACCAAATCAAGCGGCTCGACCTGCGCGCGCAATTTGTTGTCAAAGGGTTTCTGCAAGGATTGCATGCCAGTCCCTTTCACGGATTCTCGGTAGAGTTCTCCGAACACCGCCGCTACGCCCCGGGAGACGACCCCAAAGATATCGACTGGCTGGTCTACGCCAAAACGGACAAGTACTACGTCAAAAAATTCGAAGCGGAGACCAACATCACCGGCTACCTGATGGTCGATCAGAGCCAATCGATGGGCTACACCTACCGCCAGGACCTGACGAAGTTCGACTACTCCGTCTGCCTGGCCGCGGCGCTGGGATACTTGATGATTCATCAGCAAGATCCCGTCGGGTTGGTCACGTTCGACGAGAAGATTCGCGACAGCCTGCCGCCCAAATCGAAGCGGACTCAACTGGGAAACGTGCTCTCGTTGCTGTCGAAGCTGCGGCCCAGCGGCGTCACCGACATCGCCGCCAGCGTCCATCAACTGGCGGCCATGCTGCGCCACAAAAGCCTGGTGATGATCTTCTCCGACCTACTTGTGGACACCGAGCCGCTGATGCGTTCTCTGTTGCAACTGAGGCACGGCGGACACGACGTGATCTTGTTTCACGTGCTCGACGAAGCCGAGGTCTATTTTCCGTTCGAGGGCGTGATCGAGTTCGAAGAGCCCGAGTCGGCCGAGAAGCTGAAGGTTGACGCGGACCACGACCGGCAAGCCTACTTGGACGAAGTGGCCCAGTTCCGAGACAAATTGGCGAGCGATTGCGCGCCGGCCGGAATCGACTACGTTCCGCTCGACACCAGCATGCAATTCGATCACGCCTTGATGGAATACCTCCTCAATCGCCGAGCGAGGTTCTGATGGCGTTCCTGAATCTATCGCTGTTGTTCGGAGCCGGCCTGGTCGCTGTACCGATCATCCTGCACCTGGCCATGCGGCGGAAGCCCAAGAAGTTGATCTTCCCCGCGTTGCGGTTCCTGCAGCAACGCCAGGAGTCGAATCGCCGGAAGCTGCAGCTGCGACACTTGCTGTTGCTGTTGCTGCGCTGCCTGGTGATCGCTCTGATCGCCATCGCCTTGGCTCGACCCAGCGCCGCGTCGAGTGTCGCGAGCCGCTGGCTCGTCGTCTGGATCTTAGGCGTCATCTCCGCCGTCATCGTTCCGCTGGCCGTGCTCTGTTGGGTGCAAAAGCGGAGCAAACTGCTGACCGGCCTGACCACCGGTGTCGCGTTGCTCCTACTCTTCTCCCTGTTGGCGACAACGATCACGGCGATCGGCAGACAGCCGTTGTTGTTGGTCGGCGATCGCGAGGCTCCGGTAGCCGCCGCGTTGATCTTCGATACGTCGCCTCGCATGGCCTACGAGCGCGACAATCAAACTCGTCTGGCTGAAGCTCAAGAAGCGGCCGAGCAGCTGATCCGGCAACTGCCGAAGTCGAGCGACATCGCGGTGCTCGATTCGCAACTTGTCGGTTCGGTGTTCTCCGTGGACTTCGCGGCGGCGCGAAAGGCCGTTCGCCGCTTGAAGACGGTCGGCGCGCCGAGATCGATGGGCGAAGTCGTTCAGGAAGGGCTCAAACTTCTCCGCACGGCCGAACTCGAACGTCGCGAAGTTTACATTTTTACAGACCTCACCCAAGCGGCTTGGAACGGCAGCTCGCAATCGATTGAACTCCAGGCGGGCGATGAAGGTGTGAGCGTCTACGTGATCGACGTGGGTGTCGACGAAGCGACAAATTTTTCGTTGGGCGAGTTGCGAATGTCGAGCGAGGTGGCGGCGTCCAATGGCGGTGTCGACGTCCAAGTCCGCGTGCATTGCGAGGGAGCCCCGGGGACGCGGCAAGTCGAAATCCACATTGAGGAGCCCGACGCCGCGCTGCCGATCATTCGCGACGGGAAGATCGTCACTCCGGCGGAACGCACGGTCGATCGGCAGGCGATTGAACTCGATCCCGGCGGCGAAGCGGCCCTGACGTTCCGACTCGATAAACTGCCGTTGGGCGTCCATCAAGGTCGCGTCCGCTTCCTGGCTGAAGACGCGTTGTCCGTCGACGATACGCGTTACTTCACCGTTCGGGTCGAGGAGGCCTGGCCGCTGCTGGTGGTGGCGGCGGACAACGTGTGGAGCGTCTTCTTCACCGAAGCGATCGCGCCGACCGCGCATCGCGAAAGCGGGAAAGCCCGCTTCGACATCACGCAAGTCGCGCAGACGGAGTTCGACGGTCAGAGTCTCGGTGACTTTCGCGCCGTTTGTTTTCTCGATCCCAAACCGCTGACGCCGACTCAGTGGCGCGAAGTGCGCGACTTCGCTGAGGCTGGCGGGGCGGTGGGGTTCTTCCTCGGCCGCAACGCGTCCCCAGAGGCGTTTCAGCATCCCGACGCTCTGCAGGTTCTCCCCGGCGCACTCAGCCGACAATGGCGCGCGGCCGACGGGGACTTGTTCATCGAACCGCGGCGGTTCAACCACCCGCTAACCGCCATTTTTCGCGATCGACAAACGAGCACGCCGTGGCCCTTGTTCCCCGTATATCGTCATTGGGTGTTTGATCCTCTTCTCGCAGACGCATCGACCATCGTACCTTTTAGCAACGGCCGCCCAGCGATCATTGAACGGCGCTTGGGGCGAGGGTTTACGCTCACCATGACAACCCCTCTTTCCGAGCCATCGGCGGGAGTCAACCGACCGACGCCGTGGAACGAGCTGGCGTCGGGGCAAGACAATTGGCCGCCGTTCCTGCTCGCCAACACGATCGCTCAACGATTGGCGGCCAGCGGGGACATCAAACTCAACTACCTGGCTGGCGAGCCGGCGACACTGCCGAACCACTCGCTGCGAGATCCCGCCAAATACCAGCTGTTCGCGCCGGGAGCCGACCCGCAAGAACTAGCGGCTCGCGAATCTCAAGTTTCCGTCGTCTTCACCGAAACGCCGGGCGCTTACCGCCTGAAGGGTTTTCGCGGCGGCCCCATCGTGCGCGGCTTCGCGGTGAACTACCGGGCGGACACGGCTGACCTTGCCCGACTGGATGTGAAACAACTCGATGGCGTTTTTGGAGAAGACCGCTGGAGCCTGGTTGAGCAGATGACGGAAATCGAACGCGCGCAAGGCGCTCAGCGCGTCGGCCGTGAGTTCTATCCGCTGCTGATGGTCGTTCTGGTCATGCTGCTCGGCATGGAGCATTTGTTGGCGAATCGTTTCTACAACTCGCCGCCCGCGGCGCGGTCTGTTCCCGACGCGGCGACCGCCGGCGTCTAACTCTATTCACTCAATACCTATGGCTCGCTGGTACTTCGAACCGATCATGAACAGCTACTTCGTCGTCGCCATTTTGGCTGCGACGTTGGGGTTGCTCATGTTCATCGGACCGCAAGGGCGCGAAGGCGAGAGCCGGCGGAGGCGGATTCTGTTGCTGCTGCGGGGCGGCGTCGTGCTGCTCGTGATCTGCGCACTGTTGAGGCCGACGCGGGTGGCGACTTCGTCGCAACGGCAGTCGGCCGCGCTGGTCGTGCTGATCGACGTGAGCCGCAGTATGACGCTCCCCCAAGCTAACTCGGATGGCGACTCGCGCTGGCGAACGCTGCGACAACGGCTCGACGAGGCGCAACCGCTGCTGGAGAAACTGCGGCGGACAATCGACGTCAAGATCTATGTTTTCGACGCCGAATTGCGGCCGGTTCCCTGGGAAGGCGGCGCGATCCCGATGCCGGCTGAGCCGACCGGAGACGAAACGGACTTGGGCACGCCGCTGTTCGACGCCGTGCGCCAAGAGCTCGGTAAGCGGATTGCCGGCGTGCTGCTGCTGAGCGACGGGGCGCAAACCTCGTTCGCGCCTCGAGTCGAACTGTATCAAGCCGGCCACGAACTGGCGCGGCTCGATCATCCGCTCTTCGCCGTGCCGTTTGGACAGCCGGGGGACGCCTCACAATTCGCCGACGTCGCCGTCGTCAACCTCCCGGAACAACTTAGCGTGTTCGTAAAAAACGAACTCGCCGTTCCCGCGATGGTGCGAATCCAGGGTTTCGCCGGGAAGTCCATCCCAGTGCAAATGACCGTCGAGGGACCGGGCGGAGCGCGGACCATTGGACCTTTCCCAGTCGAAGTCAAACGCGACGGAGAAGCGCAGCGAGTCTCCATTCCGTTCACGCCGGAAGAACCCGGTCAGTACAAGGTCACCGTCCAGGCTGAACATCAACCGAGCGAGAGAATCACGACGAACAACGAGCTGACCGCGTTTATCACTGTACGCGACGGCGGTGTGAAAACAGCCTACCTCGTCGGCGGCCTGTTCAGCGGTCCTCCCGGCGAGCAGATTCGCTTGCGCCAGTCGCTCGCCGCGTCACCTGACATTCAATTGGACCACAAGTTCATCTACGACTCCGATGCGGATCGCGATCGCTGGCCCGTTGATATTCGAGATGTCTTGGAGGGCGACTACGACGTGGTGCTGATCGAGAACGTCGATTCGTCGGCCCTGGGCGGCGAGGCGCTGAATCAATTGGCGGAGCTGGTCGACCAGGGAACGGGACTGTTGATGATCGGTGGATTCCACAGTTTCGCACCGGGCGGCTATCGCGAAACGCCGCTGCGCGACGTACTGCCGATCGAACTGGGACGTTTCCAACGCCAGGAATTGGGAATCGACAAGCCCATTAACCGCGATCTGCACCTCTTTCAGCCGTTGAGAATGACGCCGACTCGCGAACATCCGGTGACGAGTCTGGCCTCGACGCCCGCCGAGAACTTGGCGGTTTGGAGCGGTCTGCCGCCGCTACTGGGAGCCAATCGGTTCGAGGAAATCAAACCGACCGGCCTGGTGATTTGCGCTTCGGAACAGAATCATCCGCTGCTCGTCACCGGCCAGTACGGTCAAGGCCGCGTGTTGGCGTTCGCCGGCGACTCGACGCGGCGCTGGTGGAAAGACCATCGCGCCCAGCACAAGCGCTTCTGGCGGCAAGTTGTGCTGTGGCTCGCCCAGCGCGATGAAACCGAACGGAAAGATGTTTGGATCACGACTGACAAACGGCGTTTCGACATCGGCCAGAAGCTCAACTTCGAGACGGGCGTCGCCGACTCCGAGGGCAAACCGATCACGGCGGCGCAAATGCAAGCCGTGCTCAAACAGGCTGGTGAAGTAACTGGCATACCGTTGTCACTTGAAGGAGATCATTGGTTCGGCAGACTCGACCGGTTGCGAGTCGCCGGCAGCGCGTCGCTGGAAGTGACGGCGAGGCAAGGCGGACAAGTGCTGGGCTCCGCCAAAATCGACCTGCAGATCGCCGACCGCGACATCGAACTGGCCAACCCGGCCGCCGACCACGAGCAACTGGCTCGGTTCGCGCGGCTGACAAAAGACGCCGGCGGCAAACTGGTTCCTCCCGACGAGATGCAGCAACTGTTGCAAGAGATTCTGGACCAACCGCCAGAAATGAAGATCGACATCCAAACTAAATGGCAACTCGCTTCCACGTGGTGGGATTCCTGGTTGTTCCTGCTGCTGTTCGTCGGATTGCTGACAACCGAGTGGGCGCTGCGAAAACGGTGGCGATTGGTCTAGCGGCGATTCACTGCGCGCTCAGCGCGGTTTCTAAATTGCCGCGGTGAAGTAGGTGGAACGTCCCTTCGCGCGACTTCGTCGCGAAGTCGAATGCGGGTCGGTCCCAAAAGCGGCTGTCAGATTCGTGTTCATCGTCTTGTCAAATCGCCGCGCTGTAGCAAGTGGAACGTCCGTTCTCGCGACTTCGTCGCGAAGTCCTATGTACGATGGCCTTCCGAGGCCGTCGAATGCGGGTCGGTCCCAAAAGCGGCTGTCAGATTCGTGCTCATCGT
>JASMLW010000148.1 GCA_030748485.1 Pirellulaceae bacterium | reverse complement strand
GTTGAGGGTGGTCGAGGTGAGAAAGAAGATTGAGCATGGCGAGTTCCAGAGCGTTTCGGAAGGGCCGTGTCAGGGGCGTTGGGAGGCGCGTTATTTGGGGGGGTGGTGAGGCGGGGAGTGGGGTTTTTGAGGCAACCCACTGCAGGAAATCGTATTCAAAACAGGACCTCAAAGCAACTCGAGCACGACCTTGTTGCGCTCACCCGCAAATCTGTGCTCTGTGGGTGGCACAGCCACTTGCCATGGCGATCGCTTGTCAATTCGTACATAATTGCTGGACAAGCCATGCCAATGCGGTGTTATCGATCTCCCGCCTCCACACCGCTCCCACACATTACCGGTCAGACCTATGCGTACCTTGCGCCCGCGTCTCATCTTCTTTCTGCTACTACCCTTCGCGCTGCTCCCATCGTTCGTCTCTCACCGCGCATCAGCGGCTGAATCGGAATGGATGGTCGAGCCGCCGGCGCTGGAGTTTACCGGTCGTTTCGATCGTGCGCAGCTGTTGGTCTTTCAAGTAACGGACGGTCAACGAAGTGACCGCAGCGGCGACCTGACTTCAGTAGCCGCCTTTAAGTCACTCGACGAGAAAGTCGTGGCGGTCGACGAACGGGGGACCGTTTCTGTCGTGGGCGCAGGCGCGACCGAAGTCCAGGTCACTGTCGGTGGCGTCGCCAAGACGATTCGCGTGACGGTGAACGAGGACACCGCCGCGCCCAGTTTCAACCTCGACATTAAGCCGATACTGGTGAAGGCGGGTTGCGCAGCGGCGGCGTGTCACGCGGCGCAGCATGGCCAAGCCGGATTCAAGTTGTCGGTCTTTGGATTTGATCCGCCGGGGGATCACAGGGAGATATTCCGAGACGAAACGCAACGGCGAATCTCGCTCGTCGATCCGCGGGCCAGCCTGCTGTTGAGAAAGCCGACGATGAGGATTCCGCACGGCGGTGGCCGTCGGTTGACTGCCGGAACGGCTGAGTACAACACCTTGCTCGCCTGGATCACGGGCGGCGCGCCGGTTCCCAACGCCAAAGATCCCGAAGTCGCGCAATTGCATGTCGCGCCCGCAGTTCGAGTCGCCAAGTTGGATGACGTGCAGCAGCTACGCGTTGAGGCCGAGTACGCGGACGGCCGCCGCCGCGACATCACCGCGCTGGCCAAGTACGACTCGCTGGACGACGGTGTCGTCGCGATTGACTCGTCGGGGCGCGCGACGATCGGCGGCCGCGGTCAGGCCGCGGTCATGATTCGTTACGAGGGAGCGGCCGCGACAGCCCTCTTCGTTTCGCCTTACTCGAAGCGAGTCGAACTGGCCGGCTGGCGAGGCAACAACTTTGTCGACGAATTGGCGGAGGCCAAGTTTCGCGAACTGGGGCTGGAGCCTTCAGAGCTTTGCGACGACGCCACCTTTGTTCGGCGCGCCTTTCTCGATTGTATCGGCGGACTCCCCACGCCGGAGGAAACGCGCCAGTTCCTGCAATCGACCGACGCCGACAAACGAGCGAAGTTGGTCGATCGCTTGCTGGGGCTGACGGGCGACCCCGCCAAGGATATCTACACCGATCGCTACGCCGCCTTTTGGACGCTCAAGTGGTCCGACTTGATTCGCAACAACAGCAATTCGGTCGGCGAACAGGGCATGTGGTCGCTGCACAACTGGGTCCGCGAGTCGTTCCGCGTCAACAAGCCGTTCGACAAGTTCGTGCGCGAGCTGGTTACCGCGAAGGGTTCGATCTACATGCACGGACCCGCCAACTATTTTCGGATCAATAAGGACTCGTCGACGTTGACCGAGGCGACATCGCAACTGTTCCTCGGCGTGCGGTTGGAATGCGCCAAGTGCCATCACCACCCGTTTGAGAAGTTCAGCCAGGCCGACTACTACGGATTGGCGGCGTTCTTCGCTCGGGTCGGTTCCAAGAACAGTGAAGAGTTCGGGTTGTTCGGTCGCGAAACGGTCATTGTCGTTCGCTCGTCGGGTGATGTCCGCCATCCGCGAACGGGCAAGACGATGCGGCCTACTCCGCTCGGGGGTGAGCCGGTCGAGGAGAGTCTCGATCGCCGGCTCCCGCTGGCCGACTGGTTGACGTCCAAAGAGAACGAGTACTTTGCCAGGTCGATCGTCAACCGCTACATGGCCTACTTGCTGGGACGCGGACTGGTCGAGCCGATCGATGACATTCGCGCCACGAACCCAGCCAGCAACGCGGCGTTAATGGACGCTCTGGCCGATCATTTTGCGAAGAACGACTTCAACATCAAGCAGGTGATCCGAGCGATAATGACGTCGCGACTCTATCAGTTGTCGTCTCAACCGACCGAGCAGAATATCGCCGACCGGAGATTCTACAGCCATTACAAGGTCAAGCGGCTGGCGGCCGAGCCGCTGTTGGATGCGGTCGATTTTGTGACCGGGTCGCCGACCAAGTTCAAGAACCTGCCGCTGGGAACACGGGCGATTGAGTTGCCCGACGCGGAGTACCCGAACTACTTCCTCACGACGTTCGCGAAGCCGCGGCGAGTCAGCGTGTGCGAGTGCGAACGGGTCGGCAGCGAAAACCTCGCTCAGGCCCTGCACACGCTCAACGGCGATACGCTCGCCAAAAAGATCGCCGACAAGAAAGGGAGGCTCGCCACCTGGATTGGCGAGAAAAAAACGCACGACGAGATTGTTGAGAATCTGTTTGTGACGACTCTCTGTCGCGCTCCCTCAGACTCCGAAAAAGCCTACGCCAAAGAACTGACCGACAGCTCTGAAAAGACGGCGCAGGCATACGAGGATCTGCTGTGGGCGCTGATGAATTCCAAGCAGTTTCTGTTCGTCTACTAGAGTTTCCGACCGAGAGTTCGACCACAGTGAAGTGAGCGCGATGTCGATGCAGCGAAAAACGATCGCCGGGTGTTGTCTGTTGTCGTGCGGCCTCATGGCGTCGCTCTGCTCAGCGCAAACCTCTTATCCGATGCTGATGAGTTTGAAACCGGTCGCGGCTCAGGTCGGAGCCGTCTCCGAACACGAAATCAAATCGCGCTACAGCATGTTCGGCGCCTACGAGGTGATTGTCGAGGGCGCCGGTGTGCGCGGCGAGATCGTCCACCCGGAGATCAAACAGGACGCGAAGGACAAGCAACCGAGCTTGACGACGATGAAAGTGAAGTTTCACGTCGCGGCCGACGCGCAGCCGGGTGTTCGCGATTTTCGCATCGCCACGCCGCGCGGCGTCAGCACGCTCGGGCAACTCGTCATCGGCGGCGATCCGGTGATCGCGGAACAGGGAGACAACAACTCGCTCGAGAAAGCTCAAGCCGTCAAGTTGCCGGCGACCGTGTGTGGAGCGATTGAGAAGGCTGAGGACCTCGATGTCTTCAAGTTCGCCGTTGAGAAAGGACAATCATTCAGTTTTCACGTGCGGTCGATGAGATTGCAGGACAAGATTCACGATCTGCAGACTCACGCCGATCCGATTCTCACGATCCGCAACGCGACCGGCGGTACGGTCGCCGCCTCGGATAATTTTTTCTACGGCGACCCTTTTATCGGTCACACGTTCACCGACGCGGGCGACTACTTTCTGGAGATTCGCGACGTCCGTTATCAAGGGAACCAGTATTGGGAATACAGCATCGAGATCAGCGATCGCCCCTTCGTTTCCAACGCCTATCCACTGGCCGTCCGCGCGGCAGAGAAGACAAAGCTGCAATTGGTCGGAACTCAATTGCCCGCTGAACCGGTCAGTGAGATTACTCCGCCGGCGAACCTCGGCCCGGTTTGGATGACCTTGCCGCTGGGCGGCTCGACCACCAACCCCGTGCCGCTGATTGTGACCGACGGCGCCGTCGCCAGCGAGCAAGACGACGCCGGCGACCAACCCGACAAAGCGATGGCCGTCGAGTTTCCCGGTGGAGTGAATGGACGACTCACCGCCAGCGGAGACATCGATTGCTTTGCGTTCGACGCGAAGAAGGGTGAGCGTTATACGTTCGAAGTGCTGGCTCGACGTCAACAATCGGCTCTTGATTCTCATCTGAGGATTCTCGACGCCAAGGGAAAGCAGCTGCAACTCAACGACGACATGAAGCAGGGCAAGCGGTCGTTCGCGGATTCGTTGATCGAGAACTGGCAGGCTCCCGCCGACGGGAAATACGTTGTCGAGATTCGCGACTTGCACCTGCGGGGCGGCGAGCCTTTCCTTTACTTCATCCGAGCCGTGAAGGCTGAGCCGGCGTTCGAGCTGTACATCGACACCGATAAGACATTGTTGACGCCCGGCACTTCGGGCGTGATGTTCGTTCGCGTCGAACGCAAGAACGGCTTCGCGGCGGGAGTCGATTTGCAGATCGAAGGATTGCCGGCGGGCGTGACGGCGGAGTGCGGCCGCATCTTGCCCGCAGGCAAGGATGGCTGCATCGTCTTAACCGCCGCGGCCGACGCGAAAATGGGGGCGGCGAATGTCAACGTTTTTGGATCGGCCAAGCTGGCGGCCGGCGAAGAGGGAGCTGAAGCGCGCGAGATGCGCGAGCGGGCCGCCCCCTATCAAGAGACCTACATGCCCGGCGGCGGACGCGGTCACTATCCGGTTGAGTTCCACACGGTTTCAATCGGCGAGCCGGCCGACTTGCAGGCGGTCGAGTTGAGCGCTCACGAAGTGACGTTGCGGCCCGGTGAATCAGCGACGGTCGATGTCAAGTTGCAGCGGGCTGAGTCGTTCAAGAACAATAACGTCACGCTGGATGTGCAGTACCGACACCTGAGCGGAGTCTACGGCGACCCGCTGCCCAAGGGCGTCACGCTCGATGGGGGCTCGAGCAAGACGTTGCTGACAGGCGACGCCAGCGACGGCAAAATCACCTTGAAAGCCGCCGCTGACGCCGAGCCGGTCGACAAACAGATGATCTGCGTGATGGCGAACGTCTCGCTCAATTTCGTGATGAAGGCGACCTACTCCAGCAAGCCGTTGCTGATTACGATCGCGCCAAAGAAAGATGCCGCAGCGGAGCCGGCGGCTGAAAAATGATGCGTCCTCTTGATTCGGTAGCCCCATGAACGCCGCGGAACTTTGTTTTCTCCGCGCCGTCGACCTGCGTCGGCTGATTGACGAACGCCAGGTTTCTGTCCGCGACGTCGTCTCAGCTCACCTCGATCAGATCGAACGCGTCAATCCGCGAGTCAACGCCGTGGTCACGTTGACGGCTGACGCCGCGCTGGCGGCGGCGGACGATGCGGATCGGCGATTGGGGGCGGGCGAGGAGATTGGAGTGCTGGGCGGCCTTCCCGTGCTGCACAAGGACCTCGTCGACACCAAGGGGATTCGCACGACGCACGGATCTCCGCTCTACGCCGACCACGTTCCCGCCGCCGATGCTCTGATCATCGAGCGATTGCGGGCGGCTGGCGCGGTCACGATGGGCAAGACCAACACGCCCGAATTTGGGGCCGGGTCGCAGACGTTCAATCGAGTCTTCGGCCGCACGCTCAACCCGTACAACACGGCGAGAACTTGTGGCGGAAGCAGTGGCGGAGCCGCGGTGGCGCTGGCCTGTGGTCTGTCTCCGATCGCCGATGGCAGTGACACGGGCGGGTCACTTCGCAACCCGGCCAACTTCTGCAACGTCGTGGGATTTCGCCCCTCGCCCGGGCGCGTGCCTCAATACCCGGCCGAAGTCGGGTGGTTTCCCATCTCGGTCCAGGGGCCGATGGCGCGGACCGTCGAGGACGCGGCGCTGATGTTGGCCGCTTTGGCGGGGCCCGATCCGCGCTCGCCCATCGCTATCAGCGAGTCGGGAGACCAGTTCCTCGCGCCGCTCGAACGTGATTTTCGCGGCGTCAAGATCGCCTACACGCGCGACTTTGGCGAACTTCCGGTCGATCCCCGCATCACGTCCGTGATCGATGATCAGCGCGGCGTCTTTGAGACGGTCGGCTGCCGTGTCGAAGACGCCTGTCCGAGTTTCGCGGACGCCGACGAGATCTTCCAGCTGTGGCGGGCCTGGCGATTCGAGCTGCGGTTCGAGAAACTGGTCGCCGAACATCGCGACGAAATAAAAGAGACGATTCTCTGGAACGTGCAAAAGGGGCGCGAGATCACCGGCCCGCAGCTGGCTCGCGCGGAACGAGACCGCACGCTGCTCTACCACCGGCTGCGGACTTTCATGGAGGAGTACGAATTTCTCGTCGCTCCGGTCAGCCAGGTGCCGCCGTTCGATGTCGAGCAGGAGTATATTACTGAGATTGACGGCGTCGCGATGGAGACCTACATCGATTGGATGAAATCGTGCTACTTTGTTACCGTGACGGGATTGCCGGCGATTTCCGTGCCGTGCGGGTTCACCTCGGAAGGGACTCCCGTCGGCGTGCAGATCATCGGGCGACATCAAGATGATTTGGGCGTGCTCCAATTGGCGTACGCATTCCAACAGGCAACCGAGTTTTGGCGACGGCGTCCCGGCGTCGTCGATGAGACCGAGTAAGAGAAATCGTTCATGCTTTCCCTGCAGGCCAATTCGACTCGACTTTGTGACGGGATCAGCCGTCGCGAAATGATGCGAGTCGGCGGCTTGGGAGCTTTGGGGCTCTCCCTTCCTCAACTGCTTCGCGAGCAGGCCGGCGGCGCGCAGCGTGGCTCGTTGGGGCGAGCCAAGCGATGCATCATTCTGTTTCTTCTCGGCGGCCCGCCGCAGCACGAGACGTTTGATCCGAAGCCGAATGCGCCGGCGGAGATTCGCGGCGAGTTCCAGCCGATCGCATCCGCGACGCCCGGGCTGCAGGTCGGTGAGTTGATGCCGAGGACGGCGAGTTTGACCGAGGAGATCGCCGTGCTGCGGGCCATGTCGACCGACGACAACGCGCACTCGTCGAGTGGCTACTGGATGCTGACCGGTTATCCCCACGCGCCGAAAAATCGCGAGAACGCTAAGCCGGGCGCGCCGAACAACTGGCCCTGTCTGGCCGCCATGACTCGGCACCTGATGGGCGATCGCGGATCGTTGCCCGCGTCGATTCGCCTGCCGGAAGAGATCTGGAATACCGGTCGGCTCGTGTGGCCGGGCCAGGATGCGGGTTTTCTCTCAGCGGCAGCCGATCCCTGGCTGTTGACGTGCGATCCGAACTCGCCGGACTTTCAGGCTCCGGATATCGGGTTGCCGGATGACGTTTCGACGGCGCGGATGGCCGGGCGTCGCCGATTGCTCGATGTCGTCAATCGGTCACTGGATGATGTCGAACGCGGACGCGACATTTCCCGCTGGAATGGACTGCAAAACAAAGCGCTCGACCTGCTGAGCTCGTCGCGAACTCGTCGCGCTTTTCGATTGGACGAGGAATCCACAAAAGTGCGCGAGCGCTACGGTCGCAATCGATTTGGCCAAAGCGTCTTGTTGGCTCGTCGCCTCGTTGAAGCGGACGTCTCGTTGGTGCAAGTGAACTGGACTCGTTGGAAGCATGACCAGGCAGTTGCTCCCGCCTGGGACTCTCACGCCAAGCACGCTGAGCGGCTCAAGAAAGACCTGATGCCGCCCATGGACTTGGCTTATTCCGCGCTGCTCGAGGACTTGAAGCAGCGGGGGATGTTGGAAGACACGCTGGTCGTCTGGATGGGCGAGTTTGGGCGGACGCCGACGATCAACAAGCGTGGCGGGCGCGATCATTGGGGGCACGTTTTCTGCACGGCGCTCGCCGGTGGCGGAGTTCAGGGAGGCGCGGTTCACGGAGCTTCGGACAGCCGCGGCGCCTATCCCGCGGCGGGACGCGTCGAACCTCACGACTTGTCGGCCACGATATTCCATTGCCTCGGCTTTCCGCCGTCGACCGAAGTCCAGGACCGCATCGGGCGTCGCCTCGTGATCAGCAAGGGCGAACCGATCCGGGAAGTGCTGTCTTGAGAGAACACCCCAAGTGTTGCGGTGAGTTTTGAACGCAGGATTGAACGCGATGACGACGGCGGATGAACAAGTCGTGCTCGTCCACGGTTTCGGCGCGAAACGCATCTGGATGAGCCGGATGTCCCGGCGACTGGAATCGGACGGCTATCACTGCCACTCATGGTCGTACTTCAGTCTGCTGGGAGCTCTCGACGACCACGCTGAACGACTCTGTGACTATCTCGTGTCGCGACCGCACGCGAACCGCGACCTGCACGTCGTGGCTCACAGCATGGGGGCGATCATCGCACGAGTCGCGTTGCTCGAATTGGCTCGCCGATCCGAATCGCGGAGGATTGGACGCGTCGTGTTGCTCGCTCCGCCCAACCACGGAGCGCGACTCGCCAGTGTGGTCGGACCGGTCGTCCGGCCGATCTGTCCGGCGATTCACCAGCTTTCGATCTCACAGGAGAGTTTCGTCAACCGCTTGGAGCCGCCCACGGACCAAGTCGGCGTACTCGCTGCTCGCTACGATTGGCTGGTCCCTCACTCCAGTGCGCGGTTGGGGCCGCATGGTCCTTACCACCTGCTCACAGGAACACACAATTCGCTACTGTTTCAGGAGTCGTCATTGCGGAGGGTGAGCCGCTTCTTGCGGTCCGGCAGCTTCGATGGGCGCGGATTGGACGCGGCGAACTAGCCGGACGTCAAAGCTCGTCGAGTTCGTCGAGCGGGTAGATCGGGCGGCGCAGTTTGCTGAAGCGGAAACAGCCGAAGTCAGGGCGATGAATGCCCGGCGTATCGGCGTCGACAATCTCGCTGGCGAAGCGCTCAAAGTCGCCGCGGAAATGGACGGCGCTTTTGACGACAATCAGTCGAGCGTGTTCGGGAGTGACGCCGGCGATTCGCAACATTTCGGAGTCGAGCAACTGGCGTCTGTTTTCGGCGACCACAATCAGCACTTGATTCACAACCACCGTGGCCATGCGGCCCATGTCGCCCGCCAGGTTGTGAAACATCGGCCCGCGATGTGTGAACTGTCCGTCGTTGAGGGCGCGCACATACGCCGGGGCGACCAGCGTAGCTCCGTGCAAGTTGTCCGACTTGCCGCCGATTCTCGCCTCGATCGTCGCGCCGACGCCCGCATCGTGCGCTTGAGCGACCGTTTCCGGATCGTGCAGCACGCCGACAACGGCTCCGGCGAATCCGGCGTCGACCAGCGCGTGCAGCGCCACCGTACCATCGCACGGAGCGCCGCCGCCGGGATTGTCGGACCCATCGGCGAAGATCAGCGGACCGGCGTCTGGGGCGTTGGCGCCGGCTCGCTGCATGGCCGTTTCAATCGTCACCAGCTCGGGTTGCAGTTCGTCTCTCAGCCCCCACACCAGGTCGCTCAGCTCCGCCGCCGCCGCCTCCGCGGTGGCCGCCTCATCTGCGGAGACAACCAGGCTGACGCCCGTGTTGGGGATGTCGGCGAACGGGAACCCCATCGCCACGGTGGCCGAGAGTATCTCGGGTCGCGACTTGAGTTTTCGCAGCGACCCGATCAGCTCTCTCATCGGCGAGCGAAGCGTGCATTGCTTAGGTGGTAGCGTGATGAGCGGAAGTTGGCGGAAGACCTGGTGGACGCGTAGTCCATCGCGGACGATTCTCACCATGAGTTGAGCTGCTTCGACGCCGCGCTCTTCCATATCGACGTGCGGATACGTTTCGTAGCCGATCAGCATGTCGCTGGCGGCGGCCAATTCAGCGGAGATGTTGGCGTGCAAGTCGAGTGTGACGATGACGGGCAACTGTGAATCGACTTGAGCTCGCACGCGTCGGACGATCTCCGCTTCGGCGTCGTCGTACGTTTGGGTGACCATCGCGCCGTGCAGGTCGAGTAGGATTCCGTCCGCCGATCCGGCGGCCCGAAACCGGGCGACGACTTGGTCGACCAACCAATCGAAGGCCTCGTCCGTGACGAGTCCGGCGGGCTGGGCGCGGGCGCAGAGGACCGGTTCGAGCGCGAAGTCGCCCGACTGCTCGCCCAGCAAGTAGCCGCCGTGAATTGTGTTCGTGCCGGCGTACAGTTGTCGCAGTGCTTCGCCGCCGGCAAAGTCGTCGCCCAACTGACTGTCGCGGCGAAAATCGGCGAGTGTCGTGAGCACCGTCGAGAACGTATTGGTTTCGTGTTGAATGCCCGCGCTGAGAATCTTCATGCGTTATCCTGTGGCGTTCCACGCTGGTGGAACAAGGACTATTGGACCAACGGAGCAGGCGTGAACGTCAACCGCCTCGTTCGAGCCGGCGGCGAATCACTTCACCGTCCAATGGGTGGACTTTTTCGGCGGCTGTCAATTCGGTCTGCAGGATGTCGTCGTGCGAGTCATCGCGCTGGTTGATCGTGTACTGGACGAGGAACGCGCCGACTTGAATTCCCTGGCCTTCGTAGACGGGCGGCCAGAAGTCGTCCGCTCGACTCGCCAACGTCTTCGCCAACAGCCTGGTGGCGCGTCCCGAAAACCCGCTCAACGCCATCTCCAGTCGCCCTTGAGATTCGCGGTGGATGTAGAACACGAGCGCCGCGTCGCGGTCGGCGGCCCGCCAAGCGATGTGTTTCCATTTCCCGCTCGGCGTCTCGAAATAGAAGCCCGGTTGTTTTGAGCGCGTATCATCGGCCAGTCGCACGCCGCCGCAACATGAGTCGGCGTGAGGGTCGTCGTCGCGGTACCTCAGAAAGAACGGACAACTGCGATCGGCCGATCGCTGGAAGTCGTCTTGCGATTTGAAGGCGGACGCCCCGAAGGCGCCGGCTAGAATCATCTCGGTGACAGGGTTGCTCTTGATGCTGCCCAAACTGATGAGCGACTTGTCGGTGGGCAAGCTGCAGAACTCCTCAAAAACCTCCGCCGCGCGGCGCATCACCTCCTCCGCCGTGTTCTGCCCAGGGCTCCAGACGAGCGACTGCTTGAGCAACTCGGGGTGCGGGCGCTCGATTGGAAAACTTTCCAGCGGCGATTGATCGCGGCGATGTTTGGCCGTGCCGCCAAGCGTCGAGACGCCGTTCAACAACTCGCCCAACAGCACCGAATCGGACGCGACCACCCAGGCTCCTTCCGGTCCTTCCTCTTCTTCCTCGCGGCGCACGCCGACGCACAGCTCCAACCGCTGGCGACGAGCCAGCAGCTCCCAGAAGTGCTCGGGCTCGACCGCGAACAGCGCACCGGGCAACTCGTCCGCCGGCACGTACCCGCGTTCGATCAGAAAGTCACACAGTCGAGACAACGCCTGGAGCGGGATGTATTTGACTTCGTTCTTGAGCAGATTCGCCACTTGGTGGCGGTCGAGACCCGTGTGCTCGACAATCGCCTTAATCGTCCCCGGCCGTTTGCGGGGATCGGGAACGTGCCCGAGCAACTCTGACAACCGAAACGAATACCGCAAAGCCAGTCCCTTTATGGAGGAGTGTTGCGCCTAAGGAAGAGTAGATTCTGCGATTGTTGTCACTCAAGTGCAACAGTCTCCCAGTAGGTCCTGCCTGCCGGGCAGGACTTCGCGACGAAGTCGCGACAATCGACGTTCCATTCAGCACAGCGTGGCGATCTCTGCGCCGCTGAGCACGAATCGGGAGGCTACTTGAGGGATTAACCCGCATTCGACGGCCTCGGAAGGCGCCGTACGATGGCCTTCCGAGGCCGTCGAGAACGGAAGTTCCACTTGCTTCATCGTGGCGATCTCTGGGCCGCTGAGCACGAATCGGGAGGCTTCTTGAGGGACTGATCCGCATTCGACGGACTCGGAAGGCGCCTCGGAAGGCCATCGTACAAAGCATCGCGACGAAGTCGCGCCAATCGACGTTACTACCAACGTCCGGCGGCGTTAGCGGCCGCGATTGAGGCGGCTGCGGCGGTTGAGGTAATCGACGAAAACCTCACCCATCGGGCGGCTGGTGTCGACCAAGACACGTTCGCAACCGTTGCGCAGCGCGAGGTCTTCGAACTGCTTGTTGAAGCGGTTCAGCGCCTCGAGGTATCCGGTGCGCAACTCATCGGGCTGAGAAAGGTACTGGTCGTCGACCTCCAGGCCAATGAACTTGACCATTCCCTCGAACTCGAACGCCAACTCGTCGTGGTGCATGGTCTGCAGCAAGACGACCTCGTGTCGGTTGTACCGGAGTTGTTGCAGGGAGACCTCTA
>JASMLW010000147.1 GCA_030748485.1 Pirellulaceae bacterium | reverse complement strand
ATGACATATAATGAGACCGAAAAGAATTCCATAATTTTCCAATTACCCTCTCCAGAGGTATGGTCAATCGCCCGCGCGATTTCATATCCTGCGCGACAGGCGACGAGAGTTTTTTGCGACGAGGTTTCTGGAACAAGTTTGGGTCGCCTGGTCAGGATCTTCTTTGAGTTGGGTGGTTGCCCGATCCGTTCGTGATCGGAAGCCGATCGAAGAATTCCCATTTTTTTCGCGGTCGCTGTACGCGCACAACACATCTGGGGTCGGAAAATGAACGCATTGAAGACGTTTCGCGCTCGCCTTGCGCGCTCGCTGAAGAAAGACGCCAAGAAACGCCGCCGAAATCAACGTAGAAGCGTGCTGGAATCGTTGGAGCCGCGGATCGTTTTGAACGCGGCGCCGATCATCGAAAGCGATCTGGCGTACGAGACGCCCGTCGACACGCAGTTGACGGCGAATCAAAGCATTCTCGACAACGACTGGGATCCCGAAGGCGCATCGCTGACGCCGTCGGTCGTACAGAACCCGTCAAATGGCACGCTCGACCAGTTCAACTCCGATGGAACGTTCACGTATACGCCCGACTTCGGATTCGAGGGCTTCGACACGTTCACCTATAAGGTCAACGATGGAGCGGTTGATAGCGTGGAAGCGGCGGTATCCATCGCCGTTGGCGACATCTTTGGGTCACGCACAAACCAAGAAGAGCTCTCGCGCGGCGGCGATCTAATGACGGGCGCCGTGACGCTCGCTGAGCCGCTGACTCCGGGTCTGGCGCTTGTTTACAACAGCACGACGCTGCCGAAGCCGATCGTCGCTGTCGACACGCTCATGCGGCAGATGACGCCGTCGTTGATCGGACTCGATGCGCAACTGACGTTCGATGGGACGGCTGGCAGTGAGTACGAGTACAACACGATGGGCGTCTGGGCGGGTTCGACGTTCCGGATTGCGTTACAGGCCGATGCGACGTCGCTGTCCAGCGGCAACTACGACTACTCAATGCGGATCACGTCGGAGACCTCAAGCGGATCGACCGATCACACGTACACCGGTTCGACAGACGTGGTCAATCGCAGCAGCTCGGAGTTCGGTAAAGGCTGGCAACTCGCCGGTCTCGACGAACTGGCGATTCAGACCGAGGGCGTGTTGCTAGTTTACTCTCACGGTGAATCGATGTGGTTTGCCGACGATGGCCAAGGCGGGTTTGAGGCGGCCCAAGGCGATCCGCTCGGGCATTCGTTGGTGAAGAACGGCGATAACACCTACACGATCACCGACAAGCACGGGCAGAAATCGAACTTCGCATCAACGGGTGAGTTGGCATCGCGCGTCGACACCAACGGCAACACCATAACCTACACGTACACCAGCGGGTTGCTCACCAAGATCACCGATGTGTGGGGACGAGACGCAACGCTTACGTATTCGTCCGGCAAGTTGTCATCGGTCACAGACTTCGCTGGCCGAGTCGGGGCAGTAGTGATCGGCGGAACGGGACTGCTGACGAGCATTACGCAACCGGATCCAGACGGCGCTGGGCCTCTTGCTGGTCCCGTTACGTCGTTCTCGTACGATGGAACGACAAACCTGCTCACCAATCGAATGGACGCCATCTCCAACGACACGGACTTCACCTACGGGAGTCACGAGCGACTGACTACGATCACGTACGCCGACGACAACATGTGGCAACTGGTAGCGCCGCAAACGGTTGGCCTGCCAACTGGCGCGTCGGGTAATTCCGTCGGGGACGCTAATCCTTCCGGCCAGATCACCGACGAGCGTGGCAAAGTCAGTACCTATCGAACCAATCGATTCGGTGGAATGAAGGACTACACCGACCCCAATGGTTCGCAGTTCCTGACCGTGTTCAACGATGTCGGCCTGGTCGCCAAAACAACGGCTCCCGACCCTGACGGCGCAGGACCGCTCGAGGATCTCGTGTCGATAACAGGATTCGATGCCGCCAATGACATGGTTTACGCGCAGAACGCGGACGGAACGTCGCTGACGTGGACATACGATTCGACGCACCATCACTTGCTGACGTCAACCGATGAACTCGGTCGCGTGATCGCCAATGCATACGACGCCAATGGCAATCTGACATCCGTCACCGACGGTGAAGGCTTTGTCACGACCATGGTTGTGAATGGCAACGGGCTCGTTACGAGCATCACAACGCCGGACCCAGACGACACGGGACCGCAAACGGCCGCCACTACGTCGATGGCGTATGACGCCAACGGACGAATGACGACACTGACTAATCCCGACTCGACGACGATTGTTCATGCATACGACGCCGCGGACAACGTCACGTCGATCACTAACGAACTCGGAAACGCGATGACGTTCGTTTACGACAGCCTCGATCGCCTCACGAATTCAACTGACCGTGAGGGTGCAACGACATCATTCAGTTACGATAGTGTCGGCCAACTGGTCACTGAGACCGACGCTCTCGGAAACGCGACCGACTTCGAATACAACAGCCGCAGATGGCTCGAGAAACAGGAATTGCCGGACCCCGATGGCGCTGGACCGTTGGGCCGGCCTGAGTACACGTTCGTCTACGACGCGGCAGGCAACGTCATCGAAGAGGTGGAGCCGCAATTCGCGAGCGGCATCAAACGCGAATACGAGTACGACGAGGAAGGCAACCTCATAGAGCAGACGCACACGGCATCTGGTGACGTCAAAGAATTTACTTGGGGTCACCGAAACCAACTGAAGCGTGTCGCGACGAGAGACAATCTAGGTGTACTAGTTCACGACGTAACATACACCCATGACGTATGGGGAAGGCGAATCTCAACTACTGTTGACGACGACGGTGCCGGCCCGAACGCTGTCGAGACTCATGGGTTTATGCACGACAAGCTTCAGCGTATCGTGGAGTTCATAGATGGCTCAATTTCCAAAAGGCAACTGAGCGCAGATGCCGTTGATGAAGTATTGGCAGAAGAGGATGTTGCGAATCTTTCGTCTACAGGGACGATGGAGTGGCTACTAGCCGACGGCGCGGGCTCGGTTCGTGATGTCGTGGATTCCAACGGCCAAGTAACCAACCACATTGCGTTTGGTGCTTTTGGTGAAATCGTCTCTGAAACCTCATCCAGCGCTGATCATTGGTTGAGTTTTGGTGGGGCGGAGATCGATAGAGCGACGGGACTTCAGGCGGTTGGGGGAAAGCCATACAGTGGTGAAACCGGTCGGCGCTTAGGCCAAACTAATGTACGCGGGACAAACGGAAACACAAACGCTTACAGACGTGGGCTCAGCCAGCGCAGTGGTTTTTCTCAATTCTGAGTTACGAAAACAGACGAAAACAGAGGACACCCAGACGCTAAATTGCCGCGCGGCGAGATTCATCAATTCGCGCGGATGCGTTTGCGCGACTTGGCGGGTCCGGCGGGGTTTTCTCGTGAGATCGGCGCGTGGATTCGCCGGCGACGGCGCGCCGA
>JASMLW010000146.1 GCA_030748485.1 Pirellulaceae bacterium | reverse complement strand
TTAGTGGCTGCAAGTTTAGGCGCGGTCGGATTCGGCATGCAAGTCGTTTCCGCCCAATCCTCCGATTCACCCCAGGTTAACAAGTTGCCGGAGCCCAGCGACGGTCTCATCGCGTTGTCATTTCCAGGCGAAGAGGGAAATGGGGCGCACATGGTGGCTGTTGTCGACCCGGAGACGCGGGTGATGAGCGTGTATCACATTGATCGCGCATCGGGTGGGATTAGCCTGAAGAGTGTGCGCAGTGTGCACTGGGACTTGCAGATGGAAGAGTTTAACGGCGCACGACCAACGCCTAACGAGATACGGTCATTAATTCAACGGCGATGACCCGGGCAGCCCGGGCGTCAACTATGGAGCCCGCAGATGGCAATGCTCGACCTCAACGAAGCCGCCCAAGTTCTGGGAATCTCTCCCGAGCAACTCAACGAGATGCGTGAACGCGGTGAGATCCGCGCTTTCCGCGACGGGGCGAATTGGAAGTTCAAGTCGGAAGAGGTCGAGGCGGCGAAGGCCGACGGCATCGATGCGGACAGCTTGGGCGATGATGACGTGGAGTCGATTCTTGTCGACGAGCCACTTCCGACCGGCACGACCAGCACGATCATCGGCAAGAACGACGGCGTTCCCAACGAGGACAGCGATGTTCAGATCGGCGCCGAAAGCGACATTCAGATCGGCGGCGAAAGCGACGTTCTCGGCGGCGGATCCGACGACATTCTCGCCGGCGGCTCCAGCCTCAAACTCTCTGACCCCAATGAGTCCGGATTGAAGCTCGACAGTTCCGGCGATTCCGGACTGAAGTTGTCAGAGGGCAGCGGCGGTTCGGAACTAAACCTGAGCGACGGTTTGGACACAGGCACTGGTTCGGACCTGAAGTTGAGCGACGGGCTGGACACGGGAACGGGTTCGGACCTTTCGCTCGAAGGTGCGGGGACGGGGGATTTGGAATTGGCCAGTGATCTCAGCTTGGGGTCGGACGATCTGGACCTGGGCGATGATCTCGAACTCGGTGACGACGATGACGACGGCGAACTGCTGCTCGGTTCGGGCAGCGGCGGCAGCGACATCACGCTCGGCGCGGCCGACACGGGCATCAATCTCACCAGCCCTTCGGACAGCGGACTTTCGTTGGAAGAGGAGCCGTTGGAACTGGGTTCGTCGGTCTCTTCGTTGGAATTGCCCGAGGACGACGACGACGACATGATCAGCGCTGGCGGCGCTCCGCTGCAGAAGGACGACGAGTTCATGTTGTCGCAGCCCGACGAAATGGGCGACGACGACGACAGCGGGTCGCAGGTGATCGCTCTGGAGGACTCCGAGGCGTTCGACCAAGACGCGGCGACGATGTTGAATACGAACGAACCGGCCTTGTTGGCTGAAGACCCGGCTCTTGGTGGCGGGTTGGACGCGTTGGACGCCGGCGCGTTGGACGGAGGCGTGGGTGGATTCGGCGACCAAGACGCCTTTGGCGCGGCTGCGGGCGGAGCGGCTGCGGGCGGCGTATTGGCGGCTGGAGCGATGGGCGGTGACGAATCGCTGGCGGCCGCATCCTCGATGCAAGCCCCGATTTCGTATGATCCTCCCGAAGCTCCCTACACGATGCTGCAAGTCATCGGCCTGCTGACGATTCTGGGAGTGCTCTCCCTTTCCGGCATGCTGATGGTCGATGTGATCCGCAACATCTGGGCTTTCGATCAGGCCGGCTCGATCTCGACCGGTTTGACGGACGGCCTGATCGGGTTGTTGGATCTGGACAAGTAGCAGTCGCGTCTCGCGCGTCTATACTCCCCAGATTCTCACGCAGCCAACCTGTCTCTTTTTGCCTCGGGCGGTTGTACCTTTCTGTGGGTCATGCGCTATAATCGTCTGTTTCCGCTACCGCCGAGCGGGCTGGCGGGTGGCTTGCCGCCCACCAGCAGGTCACTCTTCCCACCTTCGGCGGCTAATCCCACCGCAAGCGGTCCCACCAGGCGACACCTGACTGTGAACCCAAATCCTCCATCGTCCGCCGTCAGGCGTTTCTTCCTTTGGTCACTGGCTTTCTGCCTCATCCCTGGTCTGACCGGTTGTCGCCCAGAGCTTGAGATCGAAGAGTACGAGGCTCCCAAGTCTCCTCAACTCGAGCCCGTTGACCGGATGTTGGGCGCGGTGATCTTGAACGGCGACCAGGCGTGGTTCTTCAAGGCGACCGGATCGATTCCCGCGATCGACAAGCTGGAGCCCTCGTTCCGGAATTTCGTCGGCACCGTCACATTCCAAGATCAACGGCCGGAATGGACGGCTCCGGACGTCTGGAAGTCGATTCAATCGACCAGCCAATTCCGCTACGCCACGTTTCAGGCGGACGTCGACGGTGAGCAAATCGAGGTGACTGTGATTCCGTTGCCGTACGACGGCGAGCAACAGCGCGGCTATTTGCTCAGCAACGTGAATCGTTGGCGGGGCGAACTGCAGCAGCGGGGATTGGTGATGTCCGAGTTGGATGCGGCGTTGGAGCCCGTCGAAGTGGCCGGACTGAGCAGCTACTTCACAACGATACGGGGCGTTCGCAGCAAGCGTTCGGCGATGGCTCCCTTCGCCGGCGGTGCGCTGCCGGCTCCACCCGACGCGGGACCGCGTGAAGAGCCTCCCAGCGAAGGCGAACTCACCTACGACAAACCTGTCCGCTGGCAGGAAACTCCGAAATCCGCCATACGTAAAGCGGCGTTTCTGGCGTCCGACGCCGAGACGGGCAAGCAAGCGCAGATCACCGTCATTCCGCTAGGCGGATCGGCGGGCGGATTCGGTCCCAACGTGAACCGCTGGCGCGATGAAGTGGGGTTGCCGGAGATCACGACAGCGGAGGCTCGGGAGGACTCGGAGACGATCCAGTTCGCTGGGCAGGATGCGTCGTTTGTCACTTACAGCGGCGACGTAGAGGGTTTCGCCGCCGTGATTGCGACCCGCGGCGAACTGACTTGGTTCGTCAAGATGAAGGGCGCCAAAGAGATCGTCAAAAAAGAGACGCGGAACTTCAAAGATTTTGTCACATCGATTCGCTTCAAGGGCTCTCCCGATGGCCGCTAATGCAACTGTGTCGGCGGCGCGCTCCAATGCGCCGAGCATCACTGATATTCTCGCCCGCGTTCTCGCGCCGCTGGCTTCGTTAAAGCTCACGGTCGGTTTGTTTGCAGCTTCCATCCTGCTCATCTTCTTCGGCACGTTGGCCAACACCGAACTCGATATGTGGGAAGTGAAAAAGCAGTACTTTGAGTCGTACATCGTCCGCGTTTCGTTAGAAGTTCTGATCAATAAGTCATTCTTCCCGACCCGTGGCGAGATTCCTTATGGATTCTACTTTCCCGGCGGCGCCGCGATCGGTATGGGTTTGATCATCAACCTGGTGGCCGCTCACCTGATCCGTTTTCGGGTCCAAGCTAGAGGAACGCGTCTGCTGGCCGGGTTGTTTGCGTTGGCGCTCGGCGTCTGCATCACGTCGCTGGTGATTGTCGGCGGGCAGTTGGAGGGCGATGAAGGTCTGCAAGGCCAACCGTTGCTCGGCTGGTCGACGTTGTGGCTGTTTTTCAAATTGTCGCTTGTGGCCGGCTGGTTTGGCTGCGTGTACGCCTTCTTCATGCTCGACAAGGAGCGGATGTTTGCGCGTTGGGGAGCGGCCGGAGTCTCGGTGGGGCTGCTGGGCGTCATTCTGTATTTGCTGTTCTACGGTGAGGAGGCGGCGCTGAGCGACAGTTCGATGCGGATCCTCTGGCAACTCGTCCAGGCGACGTTCGCCGGCGGCGTGCTGTTGGGCGGGTGCATCCTCTTGTTCAACAAACGCGCCGGTATCGTCGTGATGCACGGCGGTGTCGCGTTGCTGATGTTCAGCGAGTTCTGGGTGAGTCTCTACGCGGTGGAAGAGCAGATGCCGATCGCCGAGGGGCAGGCGGCGAATTTCACCAGCGACATCCGCACGGTCGAATTGGCCGTGATCGATACGAGCGGCGAGGAAGCGGACCAGATGGTCGTCGTCCCCCGCAACTTGTTGCTGAAATCGCGAGACAAGGACGAGCGGATTAGCCATGCGAGCCTGCCGTTCGATATCGAAACGGTCGAGTACTATCAAAACGCCAGGCTGCGCGACCTGAAAGAGGGCGAGCAGGATTCCAGTAACCCGGCGACGGCCGGCTGTGGAACGGCCACGATCGCCGAAGAGATCGATGCTTCGACCGGCACGGAGTCGGAGGTCGATCAGCCCTGCATTTACGTGCGGCTCTTCGACAAAACGTCGGGCGACGAACTGGGCGTTCACTTGCTTTCGGTTGAGTTGTCGGGGCGCGGTTACGGCGAGCCGATCACAGCGGGCGGCAAGACGTTTGAAACCCACTTGCGATATCGCCGGACCTACCAGCCGTTCTCGATCGCCCTCACGGACTTCGAGCGGAAGGACTACATGGGGACGTCGAAGGCTCGTGATTTCCGCTCGCACATTCACCTCACCGACCCGGAAAAGAACATCGACCTGGAGCAAGAAATCTGGATGAACAATCCGATGCGCTACGGGGGGAAGACGTTCTATCAGAGCAGCTTTTTTCCCGACGGCAGCGGCACGGTTCTGTCGGTGGTCACCAACACGGGTTGGATGATCCCCTACGTGTCGTGCATGATCGTCGCCGTGGGAATGTTCTTCCACTTTGGGCTCACGTTGACGAGGTTCCTGCGGCGCCGCACGGAAGAGGAGGCGCGGCGAGCGGCGGAGGCCGCGGCAAAGCCCCAGCGAGTAAAGGGCAAGAAGCGGCAAGACGAACCGATCGCCGCCGAACTGGTGACGCCCGCGTTGCCGCCGAGGTCTCCGTTCGACTTCATCCGTATTGGCGACACGAGGTCGTGGGTGATTTCGGGCGCGATCGCGATGGTCGTCACGTTCCTGTTGCTCGGGTACAACTCGCGCTACAAAGACGAGGATATGGATCTCAAAGCGTTCGGTAGTTTGCCGGTGATGTACCAAGGCCGGATCAAACCGATCGACACGCTGGCTCGCAACTCTCTGAAAATCATTTCGAATCGCGACTATCTCAAGATCAACGATGACGAGGATCGCGTCCGCGCGGTCCGCTGGTTGCTCGACTTGATGTCGCAATCGAATGGATTCGAAGACCACCATGTCTTTCGGATCGACAATCCCGAGATCAAACAAGCGCTGAACCTGCCGAAGCGCAAAGGGCACCGCTATTCGGTGAACGAGATTCGCGACCGGCTCGACGAGTACAGCAAGTTGGCCGGTGAGTCTCGGAAGGTCGACGCTAAGGAACGGTCACTCATCCAGCGGCGGTTTGTCGAGTTGGACAATCGGGTGCGGACGTACACGCTGCTGATGCACGCATTTCAGCCGACCCCCTATCCGCCCGTGCCGACGGAGCAACTGGACGAAGCGGCGGAGATGCGGTTTTTCCAGACGTTCCGCGCGCTCCGGCAGCAAGCCCAGCAACGCGACGCTCAACTCGGCCAGCTCGAAGCTCCCCTGCTGGTGCCGCCGAGCGATGTGGACGAAGACGACACGCCTTGGTTGGCGTATTCGATGGGCGCCGATCGCGCTTACTTTCAGCGTGTTCAAGGGGATGACATCAATCCTTTTACGCTCAAGTTGACGGAGATCCTGGCGGCCTACTCGCAGGGGCAGAGCGGCCGCTTCAACAAAGCGGTGGGCGAGTACTACGTGCTGCTCGACAGGCAATCGCCGGCTGATTTGGAGATGGACAAAGTTGGTTTCGAATCGTTCTACAATTCGTTCGCTCCGTTTCTCAAGGCGATGATCTTAAACATCGTCGCCTTTGTGATCGTCGGGTTCGCGTTTCTGGCGGTCAGTTCCGAGGCGCAGCCTGGACGACCGAAGTCCACCTGGCCCAGTTTCCTGAATCGCACGGCGTTTCTGATCATCGTCGGCTCGTTCGCGATCCAATCCATCGCGTTGGTTTCGCGGATCTACATTTCCGGTCGACCGCCGGTCACGAATCTCTATTCGTCCGCGATTCTGATTGGCTGGGCGGCCGTGTTGGTGTGCATCTTGGTCGAGCTGTTGTTTCGGTACGGAATCGGCAACGCGATCGCCACGATATGTGGTTGGAGCACATTGCTGATCGCCCGTTTCCTGGCGGCCGACGGCGACACGTTCACCGTTTTGCAGGCGGTGCTGGACACTCAGTTTTGGCTGGCCACGCATGTCGTCTGCATTACGCTCGGCTACGCGACGACGTTTCTGGCCGGCGCGTTTGGAATTTTCTACATCTTCGGCGGCTTCTTCACCAAGGCGATCAATAAGCAAATCAATCGCGAGTTTTGCCGGATCATCTACTCGGTTCTCTGCTTTTCGATCTTCTTTAGTTTCGTCGGCACGGTGCTGGGCGGGTTGTGGGCGGACGACTCGTGGGGCCGTTTTTGGGGCTGGGACCCGAAGGAGAACGGCGCGCTGATCATCGTGCTTTGGAACGCGCTGGTGTTGCACGCGCGGTGGGGCAACATGGTCCGCGATCGCGGCATGGCCGTGTTGGCGGTGGGCGGCAATATCGTGACGGCTTGGTCGTGGTTCGGCGTCAACGAGCTCGGCGTCGGGCTGCACTCGTACGGTTTCACGGACGGCGTGTTATTCGTTCTCGGCGTCTTCATCATGTCGCAGCTGGCCATCATCGCCATCGGCTGCGCGCCCCGATCGAAGTGGCGCAGCGACGCCTTCCGCACAACCTAGACGAAACCGACGCCTTCGCGACGACGTATAAGAAGCCGCGAGAAAAAATAGAGCTGAATCCAGTTTCCGCTCAACGTTTGTCTCGCTGGGGGCGTAGGTGTTGATAGTTGGCGATACTTCACCCACCTTCACGGGATTCATCAGGATGCGATGCTCCAAACGACTCCTTCGGCTGTTGCTAGTCCCGCTCGCGGCCATCGTTGTCGCTCAGTCGGCTCACGCGGCCATGTTGTTGCGAGCTCGTGTTGTGCGGGATGACGAAGTCGTGATGACGGCGATCATGACGGGCCACGGCGGACAATCGATGGCTCATCACTGGCGACACATGGCCGGCGCTGAGTTTGAAGTCGCGGAGGGAGTCGAATTCACTGTTCCCGCCGATGGAAAAATCGACGGGCCGTTGCAACTGGAGCTCTGGCACAGTAGCTCGACTCGACTCGCCACCGCTCGGCTCGACAGCCTGCAACTCAATCCGGTCGCTGGCGGCTGGAGCCTGAGCAATGAAGAGATGTCGCGGACCGCGCGCATCGCTCAGATTCCACTTCCGCCCCCGAACTCGATAGCTCGCGTGAATTGGTTGCCGATCGGCGCAGTGCTGCCGGGAGTCGTTGCGCTGGCGGGAGTCGTTGCGGTCGCAGTCGTGGTTGGCCTGGGGATGCGATCGCGCACGGCAGTTGCGAAGTAGAAACGCCGAGCCCAAGCCGTTGTCACTCGTCGCGCAACCGGAGCGATCCAGCTCTCTCTCTTCCGCTCGGCAGCGGCAGCTTCGAGAGGAGTTTCGCGCTGGCCGTCGTCGCCGAAACCGTCAAGCGGTTGTCGCCGGTGAACCCTTTGACGAGTGATGCGACGGGAGTCTCCCGCGAGTCGGCGGCAAGAATCAGCGGGGCTTGTTCACCGTCCAACATGATGGCTCCCTGCAGCGGACCAGCGCAGAGCGGTGTCAGCGTTGCGAAGCCGTTCGACCGAATCTCAAAAGCGACGCCCAGTTGCGAGTAGCGCAGCAGGCGGTTTGTCGAGCCGTCATCGGCGGCCGGAGGCAGCGCTGCGTGGAGTCCGGCGTGTTTCTCCAGCGACTCCACCAGTCGCCGACTGGCGACGCCCGCCGAAGATGAGTGCAACTCGCCCGAGAAGAACTCGAGCGCGCCATTGACGGCTTGGGCCTGTATGTTGCCGATGCGAATGTCGCCGGACATTTTGTAGGGAAAGAAATCGGTTACCAGGCGATCCAATTCCAGGTTGTACAACTCACCCTTGCTAACTCGCCAAGTGTCTTCGCCGGTGGCCTCCCAGGCGGCCCACTCGACGTCGCCTTGAAACTCGGCGGCCTCGCCCAAGTCGATCCAGTCGGCCGCAAAGGATCGAATTGTCGACCAGGGCAGGGAGGCGCCGCCTGTCGACAACTCACCGAGCGTCGCCCAGTGCTCGCCATTGCGGCGTCTTTGCGCGACCAGCCGGACGGGCTCGTCGTGATCTTCGCCGGCCATCCCAAAACGCAATTCGCATTCCGCTCCCCGCTCGCCGCGCGAGCGAAAACTCAACGAGACGTTGGCGAGACTCGCGTCGCCGTCCAAGGTTCGCAATGTCAATTCAGGAGTCAGCAGCCGAGCCGCCGTGGGGTCGGACGCGTCGCGCAGCAGTCGCTGATTGAATCGCCGCAGCAGCGGGCCCAAGCCGTCGACTGCGATTTCGGGATAGGACGCTTCGAGCACCCAGACATCGTCTCGCAGATAGATCTCTACCGTGCTGGCTTTCACCAGCGGCTCGTCGCCCGCCGGCTCCCACAACTCGACGCGTTCGAGCACGATCGAGTTGGGGGTTGGACTCCAGGCCTTCCCGACGACGGCGCGGAGACCCGTGAACTGACCGATTCGCTGTTGCCATTGGCGAGCTTGGCGATCGGCGAATTGCGACGTCTGCCAGTAGGACGCCCACGACCCGATCGCGACCGTGGGACCGATGCACAACGCCAGAAAGGCGATGCGACAGATCCGTCGTCGAGTTGTGTCGCGCATGGAAACCTCCGTGTCCGCGCGCCGCCGTATGACTTAACGTTCCCGAGCCATCTTCTCAAAAAGCTCTCGTCGAGCTTGCATCTCAGCCAAGCTGTCGTTGCCGAATTTTTCGACCAGCGCTCGCGCCACTTCGAACGCCACCACGTTCTCCAGAATCACTCCCGCCGCCGAGACGGCGCAGACATCGCTCCGTTCGTACGATGCTGACTCGGCTTCCTTGGTATCCAGATTGATCGATGCGAGCGGCGTGCGGAGCGTGCTGATCGGCTTCTTCGCCGCTCGCACAATCAACGGTTGGCCGTTGGTCATGCCCGCTTCCAAACCACCCGCGTTGTTCGTCGGTCGGCTGTAACCGAGGTTCGGCGAATCCTGCTGAGCTTCGTCGTAGTGAATCGGGTCGTGGACCTGTGAGCCGGGCCGCCGGGCGGCTTCGAATCCCAGCCCAATCTCGACTCCCTTGATCGCCTGCACGGCCATCACCGCCTGGGCGATCCGGCCGTCGAGTTTCAGGTCCCACTGCGTGTGTGTTCCCAAGCCGAACGGCAGGCCGTCGACGCGCACCTCCAGGACGCCCCCCAGCGTATCGCCGGCGTCCTTGGCGTCGTCGATCAGCTTCTCGACCTCGCCATCGCGGTCGGGGTCGAGCGAGTAGATGCTGCTCGAGTCGCGCAGCGCCAACCGTTCGTCCCACGTATCGCCGCGCGGCTCGATCGCCATACCGCCGAGTTCCACGACATATCCGATTGCGCGGATTTCAAACTGGGCGAGCAGCTGTTTGGCGAGCGCCCCAACAGCGACCCGAACACAACTCTCGCGAGCGCTGGCTCGTTCCAGCACGCCGCGGATCGGGCCGAGGAATTTGATCGCTCCGGTCAGATCGCCGTGGCCCGGCCGGGGTCGCGGCAGGTCCTCGAGTCGCTCGAGCTTGTAGTCGCGATTGACAACTTGGAGCCCAATCGGACTGCCGAGCGAAACGTTCTGCCAGACGCCGGTGAGCAGTTCGACTCGGTCTTGCTCGATCTTCATCCGTCCGCCGCGACCGTAGCCACCCTGGCGGCGGCGCAGCTCGACGTCGATCGAATCCGTTTCCAAAGGTACTCCAGCCGGAAAGCCGTCGACGATGGCAAGCATCGTTTTGCCGTGCGACTCACCTGCTGTCCAGTAACGCAACATCGGAATATGAATGCACTTAAATGGTGGACCTGCGACCAGCTCGCCTCGCCGCCACCGGGCGGCTCAAGCCGACGCCAAATAGTCGGTCAATTCTAGTCCGAGCCCCCAAACGCCGATAGGGCGGTTGCCGCTGCCCGTCGTCTGGAGACAATGGCAGGCCATCCGCCAGCCCACCGGTCACAGCCCACCGGTCACATCGTGAAACAGTTCTTTACCCGCCGCTGGTTCTTTATCGCGCTGGCCGTCGCCCTGTCACTCGGGATCACGATGGGCGCCCAGCCCGACTTGGCTCGAGTGACTTCAGTCAAGGCGCTCCGCTACGCAATCGTCTGTGTCGTGCTGTTCCTCATGGCGTTGCCGTTGGAAGCGAGCACCGTCTGGCAGGCGATCCGCCGCCCGGGCGCTCCACTGCTAGCGTCGGTGGTCAACTTTGGTGTGGCGCCATTGCTAGCGGTGGTCATGTCGTATGGGCTCTCACCCGAGTTCGCCCACGGCTTTCTCGTGGTGTCCGCGACGCCGTGCACGTTGGCGTCGGCGTCGGTCTGGACGAGGAGGGCTGGTGGCAACGACGCCGTTTCGATTGTGGTCACCGTCTTTACGAATTTGACTTGCTTCGTGGTGACACCTCTTTGGATGTTCACTCTGACTGGGGCCGAGGCGTCGGTCGATCTGGCGGGGATGATCGTGAAGTTGGGAATGGTCGTCGTTTGCCCGATGGCTCTGGCTCAGATCGCGCGGCTGTCGGCAGGAGTGGCGACATGGGCGACGGCCCGCAAATCTGCACTCAGTGTGGCCGCTCAGAGCGGCATCCTGATGATGATCTTCATTGGTTCATGCCAGCTGTCCGTCAAACTCAACGCCGCCGAACAGCCGCCGGCGCCGAGCGAGGTGGTGACGATGGTGGTTTTCACCGGACTGCTGCACGTCGCTCTGTTCGGGCTGGGGATGGGGTCCGCCGCGCTGCTGGGGATGTCTCGACCGGACCGGATTGCCGTGGGAATCTCCGGGAGCCAGAAGACGCTGATGGTGGGGCTGCAAGTTTGCCTGGACCTGAACCTTTCCATCCTGCCGATGGTCACCTACCACGTGGGCCAGCTGATTATTGACACCTTGATCGCCGATCGATTGAAGAGAGCGGGGCCTGATTGAGATCGCAGGTGGCTGATTTTGCGGAGGCGAGCGCCGCCTTTCCGGATGAAAGCCAAGGTCCTGCGGTCCCTCGCTGGTGCGGCTACGGCGGGCTGGTGTCGCACGGTGTGGACAGCGATCCGGGCGGTTTTGCCCACCGCCGCGTCTTGTTGAAATCGCCTGTTTGGGGTATTCTACCTGTTTCCCACCTAACTCACAGGGCTCACAGGGCTCGCTGGGGCCCAGCATTGGCAAGGGTTTGCGGTCATGAAGGAAGGCATCCATCCCAAATACGTTGACACCGTGGTCACCTGCGGTTGCGGGAACACCTTCAACACGCGCAGCACGCGTCCCGAGTTGAAAGTCGACATCTGCAGCGTTTGCCACCCGTTTTACACGGGCAAGTTGAAGTATGTCGACACGGCGGGTCGGATCGAGAAATTCCAGAGCAAGTTCAAGGCGGGCAGCTACGCCAGCTTGCAGTCGGGCGCGAAGAAAAAAGCTCGACCGGCCGAATCTTAGCCTTCTCCAAATCAGCCGCTTCCGGATAGGCTTGCCAGGTCGAACGACCATCAGAGTCAACGGGTGCGCCAGTGCGCGCCCAGCGCAAGCCTCTTTGTGGTTCGGGTTTCATTGTGGCAAAGGGCTAGACTGCCATGCGCGAGATGTTAGAGGCCAAGCTAGATCGATATGAGGAACTGGACCGTCAAATCATGGACCAGGAAATCATCTGCAATCCACACAAGTTGGCGGCCGTGGCGCGGGAGCGGGGATCGTTGGCGAAGCTGGCGACCAAATATCGTTCGTTCAAGGATGTGGCTCAGGAGATCGCCGAGGTCGCTGAGTTAGCCGAGGAGGGCGACGCTGACGAGCGCGAGCTGGCGTTGGCGGAGATCCCCGACCTCAAAGAGCGGCGGGAGCAACTCTGGGCCGAGTTGCTCGACATGACGATCGGCGGTGAGGACGCCAACCGAACTCGCTGCGTGATGGAGATCCGCGCGGGCACGGGCGGCGACGAAGCCGCTCTGTTCGCCCGCGATTTGTACGAGATGTACAAGCGGCACGGCGAGAACCGGCAGTGGAAAATCGAAGTGCTCGAGTCCTACCCGACCGAGCTGGGTGGATTTTCAAAAATCACATTGGCGATTGAAGGCGAGGGCGTGTTCCGCGAGCTTCAGTACGAGAGCGGAGGGCACCGCGTGCAGCGGGTGCCGTCAACTGAGGCCAAAGGGCGGATTCACACCTCGGCGGCTACGGTCGCCGTGCTGCCGGAACCGGAAGATGTGGAAGTTGAAATCAAGCCGGACGATTACCGCAAGGACATCTTTCACGCCAGCGGTCCCGGCGGCCAGCACGTCAACAAGACGGCGTCGGCCGTGCGGCTGACTCACCACGAGTCGGGGATCGTCGTTTCGATGCAAGACGAAAAGAGTCAACACAAGAATCTCGCCAAAGCGCTGCGCGTGCTCAAGTCGCGGCTGTACGAAATGTATCAACAGCGCGAGCACGAGAAGCGAGCCAACGAGCGGAAGACGCTGGTCGGATCGGGCGACCGCAGCCAGCGAATTCGCACCTACAACTTCCCCGAGAATCGCGTCACCGATCACCGCATCGGCCTGACGCTCTACAAGTTGGATCAAATCCTGGCCGGGAACATGCAGCAAGTAACGGACCGGCTGATCGACCACGATCGCCAGGAGTTGCGTAGTTCGATGGGCGCTCTCGACGATTAAGCGCGAATTAGTGAAGGATCGGGATCGGCATGGACGAATGGACCGTCGGAAAGTTGCTCCAGTGGACGACGACTTATTTGGGCGATCACGGTTCGGACACCGCGCGTCTGGACGCCGAAGTATTGCTCGCCCACGCGCGTGGATGCGGGCGGATTGACCTGTACACGTCTTACGAAGAGGTGGTGGACGACGCCAGTCGCACGTCCTTCCGCGAACTCGTTCGACGGCGGTCAAGCGGGGCTCCGGTCGCCTACCTCGTCGGCAAGCGAGAATTCTATTCGCTGCCATTCGAGGTCAACGCCGAGGTTTTAATTCCGCGTCCGGAGACCGAGTTGATCGTTGTCGCGGCTCTCGATTGGATCAAGGCCGCCGCCTTGGATCGTCCGCGAGTCGTCGATGTTGGAGTTGGCAGCGGAGCCATTGCTGTGAGCATCGCCAAGTACGCGCCGCACTGCCAGTTCGTCGCCTGTGACAACAGCGTCGCCGCGTTGGAAGTGGCGAAGCGGAACGCCGTCGCCAACGGGGTCGGCGAAAACGTCGAGTTTGTCGAGAGCGATCTGCTGGCGGAAGTCGCGGGGCCGTTTGACCTGATCGTGAGCAATCCGCCGTATGTGGCCGAAGCGGAATTCGCCGAGTTACCCGAGACTGTGCGGGAGTTTGAACCGCGGCGAGCGTTAGTGGGAGGTCCGACGGGGGTCGAGGTCATCGCGAGGTTGGCTCCGCAGGCGGCGGACAAGTTGGCGCCGGGCGGCCGTCTGCTCGTCGAACTCAGCCCGATGATCGCCGAGCAATGTCAGCAACTGTTCGCCGGCGGCGACGACTGGGCCGACGTCCGCATCGAGCGCGACGGCGCTCAACTTCCCCGTATGCTGCGAGCGACACGAGCGCCGTGTCAAGGCTGACATCTCGCGGCCCCCGCGCGCTGATCCATGGGAGAGGATCCATGGGAGAGCTACGACTATACTGTCCGCTGCGGCGTTCAGATTCTGGTCTTGTCGCTCGTCGAGTCCAGCGACGAACGGAGTTGGTTATTGAAAGAGGCCGCGCGCTGGAGCGGCGGCCGGAAGTTCGCAGATGTCAACGCCAAACCGATGTAGCGCTTGCGGAGCAGATTACAGCGGAAACGTTGCCGCTTGCCAGAACTGCGGCGCAGAACTGACTCGCCCAGAGACTCCACCTGAAACTCACCAGGAGCCCGATCTACCGGCCGTGCCGAGGTTGAAATCTCGCGCCGCCAACACGCCGGAAGCTTCTCCGCGCGGCGGCGGCGACGACGCGGCTGAGTCGCTGCCGGCCCCGCTTCTTCGCGGTGCTCGCCCAGCGCCCGCGGATTCAACCAGTCAGTCTCCACCGCCTGCGGACCCGGCCGGCCCGGACTCCGCCGACGAATCTCCAGTGGACGTGCCGTTGCGACGAGCGCGGGCGGCGGGAACGGCGTCGACGTGTCTGCACTGCGACCACCGCTGGACTTCAATAAGTGACACGATTGTGTCAGATCCGTGTCCCGCTTGCGGCCAACCTCATGGCGTGGAACAAGCTCCGCCCATCGCCGCCTTCCGTCCAAGTCGCGCTGTGGAGCCGGTCGACGACGAGTTCGTGGACGAAGACGACGATTCGTGGGACGAGGACGACGATTCGTGGGACGAGGACGGCGAGGAGGACGAAGATTCAGAGGACGAAGATTCGTGGAGCGACGAGTCAGGCGATGAATCGGACGAAACGGTGATTACTCACGACGACGAGGAGGAGTTGCTCTACGCGCTGCCGGAAGAGTTGGTGATTCAATGCGTCAACTGCCGGGAGGAGATTCGGGCGAGCTCCGACGAGTTGGACGCGGACACGCCTTGTCCGCACTGCGGCAAACCCGTGGCTCATCAGGTCGGCGAGCAGCCCAACGCGCCTGGCGGCGGCGCTGGGCAGCCTTTGTACATCGGGACGATCGGTTGCCCGCAGTGCCGTTTACGGTTTCAAGCGCCGGTCCACTTGGCCGGTCGCCGCACGAACTGTCCGCAGTGCGGTGCGAACATGTTCATTCCCGACCCGACCAGCACGCTCCGTCCAGACCTGGGCGAGTTGCCGGCGGCTCCGGCAACCGGCTTGGCGGAAGAGGCTCCGCCCAGCCCGGCGGCGCAACTGTACCAGCGACGGAAGAGGTACCGCGAGGAGCAGGGGCCGCTGGCGGTCACCATTGGGCTGGTGTCGTTGATGCACGGGCTGATCAACAGTGTGATTTTGGCGATCGCCGCGATTGCCCTGAACGCGCTACTCGCGAAGTACGCCAGCTTTGACATCGGGGCGTTGTTGGCGGCCGACCTCGTCATCCTGACAATGATGGGGGCGTTCCTGATGGCCGGAATCGGGCTCTTTTTCGGCTGGCGATTCGGCCCCGACGTGGCCGCTGCCGCCGCGGGGACGCACGCCTTGTTGACCGGCGTCGCCGTCATCTGGTTGATGGTCAATGGAATGAAGATTTTCGCTTTTGCGCGACCGATGTTTAGTGAGTCGATGGCCAACCGCGTCGCCATGGACGCCGTGCTTTACGCGGGTCTCTGGTTGGGGCTCGACGTTCTGATGCCCTTGATTATCCTGGTTCTCTACTCGATCAACCGCTCGATGTCAGGCCGCTAGCGGCGAGTCTCAATGATCTCACCGTTGCGAATCACGCGGCTCGACACTTGAAATGGCCGCGGGTCTTCGATGCAGACTTCACCGTCGCGCCAGGTGGCTGATCGGTTGCGACTCTTCTTCTGACTCACGCGCAATGATTCTTTCAATCGGGCGAGCAGTTCTTCGGGCGAGACGTCGGGCGGCACGGCGGCGGATGCTGTGCTGATCGTGAACTCAATGTGCCCGCCGTCGACATCGAAGGAAGTCGCCTCGATCGACTGTCGAATTCGTTCGGCCCGATCGACCGCCGCTTCCAGGTTGGGATCGCCGAGCAGCATCGCCATTGTCTGCCCGTAGACGCGTGCCAATCGCACAAAACACGGCTCCGACGCGGCCAATTGCTCGAGCAGGATCGCCATCGACTTGATCACGACGTCGCCGGTCGCCGTCCCGTAGTACTCATTCATCTTGCCGAAGCGGTCGACGTCGATCGCGATCACGCTGCCGTCGTTTTTGGAGCCCTCGCGCCTGCGCCACTCGTGCAGAGCGAATGAGAAACCGGCCCGGTTGTAGATCTTGGTCGCCGGGTCTTCGAAAACGAAGGCGGGCGCTTCGCCGAGACGGTTTTCGGCGGTCAGCAGCCGAGCCATGTACTCCTGCAGCTGATCGCGCAACTCGTCGGCGAACTGAATCAGTTTGCAAATGTGATTGATGACTCGCTTGGAGGCCCCCATGTCCGAATTCTGGGCAACCGTCTCCAGGGAGTCCCAAGTGGACTTGATGTGGAACGCCTGGTCGTGGACCACTTCCTCCAAAGCGGCTTCGATGGTCTCCTCGTCCGCGTCTTTCGCGAGCAACTGGGCGGCCGTATTCAGTTCCTCGATCCAATCGAGATTCACCTCGCGCAGACTCGACACGACGGTGGCGATCGTCGATTCTCTGTCGTCCGGCGCACGCAACTGGTGTTCAGCAAAGACCAGGCGTTCACGGTAGGGCTGGACTTCGAGTTTCAAAACATGAATCGCGGCGTCGACAAGACTCTCCGGCTCGACTCCCGCCGCCTCGAGAATACTTCGCCATTCGGGCGGGAGTTCGTCGAGTTTGCTCTCGGTCGGTTCGTCCTCGATCAATTCGCGGGCGTTTCCCGAGACCCTCTCCTCGACCTCCTCCTCCTCGACTTCGACCTCCTCGTCGAAGTTCGACGAGACAATCGTGTGGACCTCCTCGGTGGTCTCGACGAGGCGTCGTTTCCGGCGTCGGCGCAGGCGATCGGGCCGGTATTTCGCCGGATTGTGCAAGTAGACGGCCAGCGCGAATCCAACGATGAAGTTGAAGAGCGCTATAGCTAGTACGAGGGAACCCACTGGAGCTGCTCCGCGCGCGCCGGAGTTGAATGCTCAAACGTAGGTCATTTCTCGTCGCGCGGCGGAGCGCGATGTTGGCGGTTGGTCCGGTTACTCCGGCCGCGCGGGCCAATGGCCCTTATTCATTTCGACTCGCGCCGACTCGGTCGCCAGCACGCGCAGCTTGTCCTGCAAGGCTTGCTCGAGACTGGCCATGAGGGGATCGACGCTGGCGTTGCGGTCTCGTTTCGTCTGGACTTCAAGCGGGTCGCCCACATCGATAATCGCCCGCAACTTGCCGTGCACGCGGGCCTTGTCGGTCAAATCCTCCTCAAACCGCTCGACCGTTTCCAAAACGCGATCCACCGAAGGCAACTCAACCAAGTAGTCGGGCTGGTAGCAGGAAAACTGTTGAGCCAGGTAGAGGTCGGCCAAGTGCTCCCAGCGCCTGGCCCGTTCATCCGGGTCGACCAGTCCGTTGACCATATCGGGCAGCAACTTCATCCGGACCGCCTTCACCCGCGGCACGATGGGTCCGCTCTGACGTTCGCCCAACCACTCGACTTCCAACGGATGCAGGAGGCGATCCATCATCCGCGGCAGGCGATCGGCGAACCCACCGCCCTGGGGTTCGCCGAGGTATTCGATCTCTTTGAGCGACAGCAGCGCGGCTCCGACTTTCGCCAATCGATCGATCATGCTCAATTGCCGTTGGGGCCGCCAACTGAGGCGCTCTTCAATCTCACTTAGCACATCATCGACCGCCAGCCAGATATCCCCTTCGTAGATGTATTTCACTGCGACTGGGTGGATGACGACCTTGCCGCCGTCTCCGCGTTTGACGCGCCGTTTGGCGGCGGCTCGCGCGATGAACGCCACTCCGTCCAGCAGTGCGTGCAATCGGTCGTTGGTGCGGGAGACGGCTCCTTCCGGGAAGATGATCAGCGGTCTTTCCGCGGTCTCGAGAATCTGAATCGCCGCGTCGATCGCCTGGCGGTCGACGCCCTCGCGATTGACGCTGAAGCCACCCATCTTGCGAATGGCCCAGCCTTTGAACCAACCGTTGTTGAACAGATGCGAACTGGCCATGGCGAAGACTTGGCAATTCGCCTCCTTCGCCAGCCACCCCATCGCCAGTGGGTCCGCTTGGCGAGCGTGGTTGGGGGCCAACAGGACCCCGTGCCCGGCGGCCAGCGAATCAGTCAGCTTGTCGACGTTCCGGCACTCGTAGCTGTCCACGCCTTCGGAGCGTCTCAGCCACATACCGAAGAAATTGAATCGCTGGATGATGCGGTACCAAATGGTGCCGTGATCGGGCGGGACGAACTGGTAGGGCCGCTCACTGATGATGTTCTGCATGTCACTTCTCGTAGCCGTGGGGATGGCTTGAATGCCAACGCCAGGCTGTCTCGACAATGGATTCGATGCTGTCGTACTGCGGTCGCCACCCGAGTTTTTCGGCGGCCAGCCGGCTGTCGGCGATGAGAGTCGGCGGATCACCTTCGCGACGGTCGCCCACCTGCGACGGAATATCGGCCCCGGAGATGCTCCGACAGGCGTCGATCACTTCCTGCACGCTGTAGCCGCGGCCCGATCCGAGATTGACTTTGACGCCCTGTCCGGGCCGCAAGCGATCCAACGCGCGGAGGTGAGCTTCCGCCAAGTCATCCACGTGCACGTAGTCTCGCACGCAAGTGCCGTCTGGTGTCGCGTAGTTGTCACCATAAATGGTGATCGCGTCGCGCTGGCCCAGCGCGACTTGGAGCACGATCGGAATGAGGTGCGACTCGGGGTCGTGGTCTTCGCCGAGATCTCCGTCGGGAGAGGCTCCGGCGGCATTGAAGTATCTGAGCGCCGCGAAAGACAGACCGTAGGCGTGCGCGTAGTCGTCGAGCATCCGCTCGACCGCCAGTTTCGAGAATC
>JASMLW010000145.1 GCA_030748485.1 Pirellulaceae bacterium | reverse complement strand
AGACGATCGAGGCCCAGATCCAAATAGGCTGCGATCGTCTCATCGTCGCGGATTCCGCCCCCCAATTCACACGGCACGGCGACTGCTTCCACAATCGCTTTCACCGCAAGAAGGTTGACCGACGTCCCGTCCCGGGCGCCGTCCAAATCAACCAGGTGGAGGCAATCGGCGCCTTCGTCCACCCACTTTCTGGCCATCGCCGCGACATCATCGCCAAACACAGTTTCGCGATCATAATCTCCCTGGCGGAGGCGAACGCATTTGCCGCCGCGAAGGTCGATAGCGGGCCAGATTTGCATGAATGAAGGACTCGGACCGGCTGCCGGGAAAGGAGGCCCCGAAGAGCTCCTTACCCTTACGCCACAAGGTTTTGGAGAAACGACGAATATGCCACAGAAAACAACTTCTGGCAAGCAGTGGAAGACGCTCCGGCGACCCCGTCGGCCGGCGTGGACGACCCCCTGCTCCACCTTGTCACTCCGCATGGCGCAACCTATCGTGGCCCACTAGCCGAACGAAATGCATCCACCCCGTGTCACTCTCTTCGTCCACTCTCGCCAAGGAACCGAGATGATCGCCATCATCGATTACCAAATGGGTAATCTACGCAGTGTTCAGAAGGGGCTCGAGAAAGTCGGCGCGGAGGCGGAAATCACCGCGGACCCGCAGGTCTTGCGGGCCGCCGACAAAGTGGTCCTACCCGGCGTCGGAGCTTTCGCGGACGCGATGGCCGAACTGCGGCGCCGCAGTTTGGTCGAGCCGATTCGCGAAGTGATCGACTCCGGCAAGCCGTTCCTGGGAATCTGTCTCGGACTCCAACTGCTCTTCGAAGTGAGCTACGAAGACGGTGAGCACGAGGGACTGGGAGTGTTGCCCGGCGAAGTCGTGCGATTCAACGTGCCACGCGAGTACAAAGTTCCCCACATGGGCTGGAACCAGATTCGTGTGCGTCAACGGTCGAAACTGTTGCAAGACGTCGAGGACGGAATGCACTTCTATTTCGTCCACTCCTATTACGTGGCTCCCCGCGACGAAAACGTGGTCGCACTGCAGGCCGACTATCCCGATCCGTTCTGCGCGATGATCAGCCGAGACAATCTGTTTGCGACCCAATTCCATCCCGAGAAGAGCCAAGCGAACGGCATGCGGGTGCTGAAGAACTTCGCCCAGATGTGAGCCGCCCGCGCCGGCGACGGCTCGACGAACAGCCGGCTCGACCAGCGGCTGCGGCGCGGCCACCCCTTCACCCATTCGCCGACCGGCGACACAATGGCGGTTTCCGCTCTCAGCCAATGAAGGACGGCGCGATGTCTGCTGAGCGTTATGAGAATCCCTTGGTGACTCGCTACGCATCGAATGAGATGAGCGCGTTATGGAGCGCTCAAAGGAAGTTTGGCCTCTGGCGCCGCCTGTGGCTCGCCCTGGCCGAAGCCGAGGCGGAACTCGGGATCGACATCACAGCCGAGCAACTCGGCGAAATGCGAGCTCATCTGGACGACATCGATTTCGAGCGCGCCGCGTTCCACGAGAAAGCGAAGCGCCACGACGTGATGGCTCACATCGAGACGTTTGGCGAAGCGGCTCCCGGAGCCCGCCCGATCATGCATCTCGGCGCAACCAGTTGCTTCGTGACCGACAACGCCGATTTGATCCTGCTTCGCGACGCGCTCGATTTGACATCGCGGCGGCTGGCGGTGGTGATTGATCAACTGGCCCGTTTCGCGGAGAGCCATCGCGACCTCCCCTGCCTCGGGTTTACGCATCTCCAACCGGCTCAGCCCACGACCGTTGGCAAACGCGCCTGCTTGTGGGCCTACGACTTCGCGCTCGACCTGGCCGAACTCGAACACCGGCAGCGCGAACTTCGCGCGCGCAGCACCAAGGGCACAACCGGCACGCAAGCGTCCTTCCTCAGCCTGTTTGGCGGCGATCACGAACGAGTCCGCCGACTGGAGCAGTTGGTCGCTGAGAAAATTGGCTTCGACGCCACATACGCCGTTACCGGGCAAACCTACAGCCGCAAGATCGACTCGCAAATCGTCGATGTGCTCTCGGGCGTCGCGCAAAGCGCTCACAAATTGGCGACCGACATTCGCCTCCTCGCTCATCGCAAAGAGGTGGAAGAGCCGTTCGGCAAACAACAAGTCGGGTCGTCGGCCATGCCCTACAAACGCAACCCGATGAAGAGTGAACGAGTCTGTTCGCTCGCCCGCTACGTCAGCAGCCTGCAAACAACCGCCGCCAACACGCTGTCGACGCAGTGGATGGAACGCACGTTGGACGACAGCGCCTGTCGCCGCATCTATTTGCCGCAAGCGTTCCTGGCAATCGACGCCATCCTGGTCATCCTCAACGATATCTCCTCCGGTTTGGTCACCTATCCGGCTGTGATCTCGCGAAACCTGCGGGACGAACTGCCGTTCATGGCGACGGAGAACATCATGATGGAGGCCGTCCAACAGGGAGGAGATCGCCAAGACCTTCACGAGCGAATTCGACGCCACGCGCAGGCCGCTGGAGCCGTTGTCAAAAGTGAGGGCAAGGACAACGACCTACTCATCCGACTGCGCGACGATCCGGCGTTCGCCGGCGTCAACATTGACGACTTCGTGAACCCGGCGGACTACGTCGGGCGGGCGCCTGAGCAGGTCGATCAGTTTCTCAGCGAAGTGGTGCAGCCGATTCGCGACCGTTACGCCGAGAAACAGCCTCCGACTGAGGAATTGCGAGTCTAGCCGCCCGGCAGCCGACCGACGCGAATTCTCGGCTGATCGCAACTCATCCGCACCTGAACTTGCATCAATCGGGGCGGTAGATAGAATCGTTATTGAGACTGACGGATCAAATCACGTGCAATTTATGCCATTATGGGCTGCAATTCGTCTCAATAAGGTGCTCTGTGACGAAAGACTTTTCACTCCGTTCCGTCGAAGTGTCGCTGTCGCCGATGGAGCGATTTGAGGAGTTCCTGCAGAGCCGGGGCAAACGGAACACGGAACAGCGGCGCATCTTGCTCGACTACGTCTTTCGACGCCACTCCCACTTTGACGCCGACATGCTGATCGATCAGCTACCCGGCAAGGGAGAAGATGGCTATTTGGGCCGGGCCACTGTCTATCGCACGCTCAACGAACTGGTGGACGCCGGACTGCTCCGCAAATTCGACATCGACGGCCGCAGCGTGTTTGAACACGACTACGGCTATCCGGAACACGACCATATGCATTGCCAGGAATGCGAGCGACTGCTGGAGTTTCATAGCGATGAGCTGATCAAACTTCGCGAGGCGGTCGCCCGCGATCACAATTTCCGCGTCACCGGACACCGGCTGATCATCTCGGGCGTTTGCGATGAGTGCAACAAGTCGCGACGCCGCAAGAAACGCAAACAAGACCTGATTTGACGCGATGACGATCGGTCGGACAGGCGTCTGTGTCCTGCGTCTTCAAGGATTTCTCACACAGGGAATTCTCACACGAGGACACGGAGACACAAAGAGAGCGGATACCGGGGCGCCGCGCCGGTTTGAAACTTTGTCTTTGAACTCTCGACAGGTAGCGCTCTTTTCCCTGGTGTCCTGGTGTCTTTGTGTGCGACTCCTTTAAGAGCATCCCACACAGAGGGGATGAAGAGAGAATTCCGACTTCCCGCTGGCGAAGATGCGGCGTCGAGCAAGCGCCGCGCGGGATCGGTGACGTATGGCCCAGTCCGATCAGCTCACGGACTTAGCCGCAAAGCCAATCAAACAGCAGCCGACAGGTGCTCGACCAACAGGGGAGCAAGCTACCCAATTTCGTCAAGCAGGCGGTCCAGCGCGACGTCTAGCTTCTCAGCCGATTCGTAAGCGCCCGCCTCAATTGCTGCGCGGATTTCCGCCACCCGCTCAGTGCGGATTTCCGGCAAGGCTCGCGCATCGCTGACGAACTCAGCCGCCGGCGAGAGATCCAACTGATCGACCGTTTGCGGCGGTCGAGTTGGAGCTGAAGGTTGCGCGGGCTGTTGCTGGTTGCGGTGTGGCGTGTTGACCGCTTGCGGCCCATGAACATGGGCCGAACCGTGGATTCGCATCAGGTCTCTCCGTTGTGCGGGACAGGTCCCACTTGGGTCGAGGGTGAAGTCGCACGGGGACGTTGCAGACACGTGGGCGAAACAATTCGCCCAAAAGCGGCGTCAGATGGGACAGCGCTCGGGAACGCGTCGGCGTCTCCGTATGTAACGTGACTCAGTGCGGCGTCGCGTTCCGTGGCGAGGATTGGCGCTGTCCGTGGCCGAGAGAGACCTTCGCAAACGCACACCTCTTATCGGAACGTCGTTCACCTCGATTCAACCAATTCCTATTCAAATCTCCTTGTGCCGTTCATCGGCGTCTCCAACAACTACGACAATTGCCCGGGTGACGGCGGCTTCGCGAGTCACCCCATCCGCGGCGATTGTTCACTCAAGTCCTCCTTACGCGAACTTGCCGACCATGGTTCCCGGTTAGGAAAACCTGACGGGCGCCGCGGCCACGCTGTCGCTCGATGAATCCACCAACTGGAGACGAATTCTCCGAACGTAGCAATTGCGGGGCGGAAGTATAGGAAACCGACCTCTCAGGGGCAAGTTCATTGCCGGTTCATTGCCGGTTCATTGCTGGCGCACCCAGCGGCATTCCATCGGAATAACTCATCCAGCGTAGCCGAAAGGAGCAAAATGCTCACAAATCTGTCCGCGCACGACTTTTGCTATCGCTGCCAGCAAATCGGATAATCACTCTAACTTATTAACAGGCAATTACTTACGGTTCAATTCGAGAACTTCGGCCGAACTCATTCGCCGGCTGCCTCGTCTAAGCGTTTAAGAACGGCTCAAATCGAGCGAATCCCCAGAAAGGACGTGACCACGGGATGTGGGCTGGCCTAGCTGCCAAGAGGGCGGCGTCGCCGCGGAGAAGTAACATGAGCGAGAAAACGCAAGACCTGCGACTCGTCCTCACCGATGACGGCCCTGGCCGAATCACGGTGGGAATGGAAGAGTTTTTCGGATTCAGCTTTGAATTGGCGGAAGACCTCGAAGATCTCGTCGCCCTCTGGGAGCACAAAGCGGCCCCCAAGGCTCGACGATGCGAGATGCCCATTCGATAACCCTCACACTCACAAACCAAGATCACCAGAAGGCTCGCCAACGTGGCGGGCCTTTGTCGGTTCTTGGCGAGTGAAACCGCCAGATCCCCGTAGCGACTTCGCCAGAAGTCCCCCGCAGCGACTCCGCCAGATCCCCGTAGTGGACTTCGCCAGAAGTCCCCCCGCAACGACTCCGCCAGCAGTCCCTACAGAACTTCTTTGGGACGGAGGACATGTTGCAGTTCGGCTCGCTGAGTTCCGGGGGCGTCGGTCCAGTTGTCGATCGCCAAATGGACCACCGCGAGCGCGCCGGTCGGCATCGTCTCATCCTCTCCGGTTAGTTTCTCGACGAGTTCTTCGATTCCCGGATTGTGGCCGACCACCATTAAGCAGTCGACGTCATCGGCTGTCTGGAGCATCACTTCGAGATATGCGCTCGGCGGAGCCAAATAGAGGGATTCATCGAGTTCAACTTCGCAAGCCAACGGCGTCGACTGGGCGATCAATTGCGCTGTCGTCATCGCGCGGACGGCGGTCGAGCAGACGACTCGGTCCGGAGTCAGTTCGCGGTCGGCGATCAGCGCGCCGATCCGGGGCGCATCGCGTTTGCCTCGCTGGTTGAGTGGTCGGTCGTGATCACTTTGATCGGCGTTCGCCCAACTCGACTTCGCATGCCGCAAGATCAAGAGAGTTTTCATGAGATGCATCTCGGTTTCGTGTCGGCGGCGATCTCGCCGAACATCTGGACCTTACCGCAGCACTGACCAAAAGTAGACGAGCCCGACCAGACAAAGCAAGGCCAGCGCAACGGCGACAACGAGCACTCGCTGGGGCGATTCCAGCTCGGGCGGCGGAGTGGGAGGCGCGCGACCGGACTCGTGGTCGAAGCCGCAATGGTGGCAACGTTGATAGAACTTCGGGCGGAACGCCTCATCGCATTGACCGCACATTAGTAGAACGTCGGCGGCGGAAAGCTCGTCCAATTCGGCGACCGTCACTTCGACATCGGGAGGAAGATCCGCGAGTTCAAAGTCCGATCCGGCGGATCCGCAAACTGGGCACATCGTTTGCCGCGGGCGGCGGCAATTGTCGCAACACGGCCAGCGACTCCACTGTGAGTCGGTTATCAAAAGCGGCGTTGCCTCACCCACGATCCCACCCGAGACAGTTTGTCGACGAACCCCAACGGTTGGCGTACACTAATCCCCGCGCCACCGAGCCTGTCGTTTTACCCTCAAATCCATGCTGCGAGAAGCTCATTCATGACACCGATCCCGCTACGGGCGACCGCCCTTCTCATCGTTCTCTCATGTTGCCTCACGCCGGCCTTCGCCGCGCCGCCGCGCGTCTTGCCCGACGGTGAAACGCCCAACGACTCCCGGCTCGATCCCCTCAAGGATCTCAACGGGTATTTTCCATTCCATCCGCCATTGTCGAAGAAGGAATGGAATCGGCGGGCGGCGAATCTGCGACGACGCGTGTTGGTCTCACAGGGGCTCTGGCCGTTGCCGCGGAAACACCCGCTGAAGACGGTTATTCACGGCAAGTTGGATCGTGGCGACTACACCGTGGAGAAGGTCTATTTCGAGAGCCTACCCGGTTTCTATGTGACGGGCTCCCTGTACCGTCCTCAGGGTGGCAATGGCAAGCGGCCGGGCGTTCTCAGTCCGCACGGCCATTGGTCCAATGGGCGGTTCTACGATGCGGGGGAGGGGGCGTTGGCGAAACTCAAGCCGAGTGGTGCGGAGCAGTTTGACGCGGCCGCCCGCAGCCACTTGCAAGCCCGCTGCGTTCACTTGGCGCGGATGGGTTGTGTCGTTTTCCACTACGACATGATCGGCTACGCCGATTGCCAACAGATAAGTTTCCAAATCGCGCACCGCTTCGCCAAGCAGCGATCCGAAATGAACTCAGCAACCCGTTGGGGTCTGTTCAGCCCACAAGCCGAGTCTCGATTTCAGTCGGTGATGGGGCTGCAGACCTACAACTCGATTCGCGCGCTCGATTTCTTAGAGTCACTGCCCGACGTCGATTCGAAACGTCTGGCTGTCACCGGAGCCAGTGGCGGCGGGACGCAGACATTCATGCTGTGCGCCGTCGATCCGCGGCCGGCGGCCGCTTTGCCCGCGGTCATGGTCTCGACGGCCATGCAAGGCGGGTGCACCTGCGAAAACGCCTGTGGTCTGCGAGTCGCTATGGGCAATGTTGAACTCGCCGCGCTGTTTGCTCCCAAGCCGCTCTGCCTCACCGCCGCCGACGATTGGACCAAAGAGATGGAGACGAAAGGCTTTCCCGAATTGCGGCGGCATTACGAAGTCCTGGGAGCCCCCGACAACGTGCGTTTGATGGCGGCCGTTCGTTTTGGCCACAACTACAACGCCGTCAGCCGGCAGGCGCTCTACGAGTGGTTCAACGAACATCTCAATCTGCGAGCCAAGAGTCTTGACGAGCGGCCGTTTGAGCGACTCACGACCGACCAAATGACCGTGTGGGATGAACAGCATCCGCGTCCCCGCGGCGGCGACGAATTCGAGGTCGCTCTGCTACAGCACTGGGAGCAGGACAGTCGTAAACAACTGGCGGCGGCGGCTCCCCGCGACGCCAATTCAGCGCGCGGGTATCGTGAGATCGTGGGCGGCGGCATCGACGCCGTGATTGGCCGTCGCTTGCCACGACCGGCCGAAGTCGACTACGAGCAAACGGACAAAGGTGAAGTTGGAAACTACGTCCGCATCGTCGGACTGCTCCGCAACCTGACTCATCAGGAAGAGTTGCCGGTCGTCTTTCTGTACCCCAAGGCTTGGGAGAACCGCGTCGTCATTTGGTTGGATGGCCGAGGCAAGGCCGGTATGTACGGAGATGACGGAAAGCCGATTCCGGCAGTGAAGAAGCTGCTGGATCAGGGTGTCGCCGTGGCCGGTGTCGATCTGTTCATGCAAGGTGAGTTCCTGAAAGACGGCAAGCCCGTCGAGCGAACTCGGCGCGTCGGCAACCCGCGCGAAGCAGCCGCCTACTCGTTCGGTTACAACCCGACTCTGTTCGCTCGACGAGTCCACGATGCGCTGACCGCGATCGCTTTTGTGCGAGCTCATGAGTACACGCCCGAACACGTGGACATTGTCGTCGTCAACGGCGCCGGGCCGATTGGAGCCGCCGCTCGCGCTCAGGCCCGCGATGCGATCGACCGCGCCGCCATCGTCACCGCCAAGTTCCGCTTCGCTCAAGTCGAATCAATCCACAGTCCCAACTTCCTGCCCGGCGGGGCCAAATACGATGACCTCCCCGGCATGCTCGCCGTCGCTGCGCCCTCGGCCGTCTGGATCGGTGGGGAAGATGAAGTCCCCCACGTCACGGCCGCGGCTTACAAGGCGACTGGCGGCAAAGCGTCCCTCGGCAGAGAGGAAGGGGACAAAGCGATCGACGAGGCCGTTGAGTGGATCGTCGCTGGGGCGCAATGAGCATCTCCCACTCGCCAAGGACTTCTGGCGGAGTCGCTGCGCGGGACTTCTGGCGGAGTCGTTGCGCGGGACTTCTGTCAGAGTCGTTGCGCGGGACTTCTGGCGAAGTCGCTGCGCGGGGGATCTGGCGGAGTCGTTGCGCGGGACTTCTGGCGCGGGACTTCTGGCGAAGTCCACTACGGATCTGTCAGAGTCGTTTGCGCGGGACTTCTGGCGAAGTCCACTACTCTAGTCGTCTTGGCCGGAGGCTCGGTGCGGCTGAAAGGCTAGTCGCCGCGACTGGGTCGATTGCTGGACCAGTTCGCATGTCTGTCGGTGGAGAAACTCTTGAGCTCCCATGCCAGTTCCGGTCGGCTCGTCGTAACCGCCATCAGGGCGGAGCCGTCTTCCCTTCGCGGTGTCCTGAAAGTAAACATCCAGCACATCCATCAGGCGACGCTTGCTGGCCGCGTCTTCAATCGGCACGAGCAGTTCGACGCGGCGATCGAGATTTCGCGGCATCCAATCCGCGCTGGAGATGAACACGCGATCATCGCCGCCGTGGTGGAAGTGAAGGATCCGCGCGTGTTCCAGGAAGCGGTCGACGATACTCACCGCCGTGATATTTTCGCTGAGGTCGGGAACTCCGGGCTTGAGACAGCAGATGCCGCGGACATTGATGCGAATCCTCACTCCAGCCTGCGAAGCCTTGTAGAGGCTGTCGATAATCAGCGGGTCGACAAGCGAATTCAGTTTGATTGAAATCTGAGCGGGCAGATCTTGCTTCGCGTGTTGAGTCTCGGCCTCGATCATCTCCAACAAACGGTTTCGCAAACCGATCGGCGCCATTTCCAGCTTGCGAAACTTCTGCGGCTGGGAGTAGCCGGAGATGGCGTTGATGAAGGCGGTCGCGTCGCGTCCCAGCGACTCATCGCACGTCAGGTAACTGACATCGCTGTAGAGCCGGGCGGTAGATTCGTTGTAGTTCCCGGTGCCGAAGTGAAGGTACTTCTGAATGCCTCCCGGCTCGCGGCGGACGACGATGCAGACCTTGGCGTGTGTCTTGAGTCCTTTGACGCCATAGATAACCTGAACTCCGGCCTGCTCCAGACTGTGGGCCCATTGGATGTTGCGTTCTTCGTCGAACCGCGCCTTCAGTTCGACGATCACCGTCACGTTCTTTCCTTCTTGAGCGGCGTGTTTGAGGGCCGCCACCACGGGACTCGTGCGGCTGGTGCGGTAGAGAATCTGCTTGATCGCCAGCACATCGGGATCTTGAGCCGCCTCTTCAATCAACTTGACGACGGGGTCAAAACTCTCATACGGATGCAGCAGTAGCACGTCCTTCTCGGACAGCACGTCGAACATGCTGAGCGTCATGTCGACTTGCTGAGACTGCTGCGGCTTCCACGGATCGTTTTGCAGGGACTCGAAACCGTGCATATCGGTGAGCTGAATAAACGCCGACAGATTGAGCGGGCCTGGCAAGCGATAGATTGCATCTTCACGGACGGCCAATCGACTCCGCAGGAAATCGAGCGCCGCGTCGCTGATTTGATCCCCCACCTGCAGGCGCACACACGCGCTCTGCTTTCGCGCGTCGAGCACTTCTTCCATGCCGACGGCCAAGTCGACGAGATCTTCGCGGACGGACATGTCGGCGTTGCGGGTGATGCAAAACGGAGCGACCTCGCGAATGACCTCGCCGGGAAAATAGCGCTCGACGAACAGGGTCACCACATCCTCGAGCAGAATGAACGTGTAGTTGCTTTCGCCGGTCAGCGTGAGAAATCGCCGCGGCGAGCGCAGTGGGATGATCGCGAATCGCGGCTCGTCGTCCACCGTCACCGCCTCCAGGCGGACGAGCAGGTTGAGCGTGTGGTTTCCAAGCAGTGGAAACTCGTCGTCCGAGACGGCCATCGGCGTGTGCACCGGGTCGATCTCCGTGTCAAACAACCGGCCGACAGCCGCCAGTTGCTGCTCGGTGAGTTGCACAGAGGTGACTCGTCGAAATCCATTCTCGGCCAGCGCGGGCTCCAAATCGGTCAAGAACGCCTCGTACTGATTGGAGACCATCAGCCGCGCTCGAGATGCAATCGCATCAAGTTGCTCGCTCGCCGACAATCCCGCGGGCTCGGAGCCGCGCTCGCCTCGAGCGACGCGGAGCTGCAATCCACCCACACGGACCATGAAGAACTCGTCCAGGTTGGACGCCGTGATTGCCAGGAACTTCAGTCGTTCGAGCAGCGGGTTCGAAACGTCCGAAGCCTCGTCGAGCACACGTTGATTGAATTCCAACCAGCTGAGCTCGCGGTTGATGTATTTCGCGTGGGTAGTGTTCATAACCGCCGGTTGACTACAGTTAGCCGCCTTTCTTTCTCAATAACACATCCATTCCGAACACCTCGGCGAACAGCGATCCACTCTGCTCGAGCGCGACTTGTTCCAACGACAAGTCATCCGTTTGGGGAACGTTGATCGTCAAGCGGCCTTTTTCCCTCTCGCAGACGAAGTTGTGGATGCGCTGGCTGCGCGACTGATCGAGAGCCACGGCGACGCGCAGCAAGGCTGACATCTTCGAGACGGCGATGCGGTGCTCGCGATTCAACGTGGCGAATCCTTCGTGGCCCGACTGCGGCGAGGAGCGGCGATGGTAGCGGGCGACCAGCGCCACCAACGTCAAATCGCGTTGGCCGAGCCCGAACACTTCGCTGTTGCTGATCAAATACCGCGAGTGCTTGTGGTAGGCGCGTTGACCGACGTACAACCCAATCTCGTGCAAGAGAGCAGCGACGTAAAGAACCGTCTCGTATTGCGCTTCCAATTGGTGCTCGTCGGACAGTTGATTGAACAGCATGCGAGACAACTCGGCGACATGCCGCGCGTGACGCTCATCGATCGCGAAGCGGCGTCCGAGATCGACAGCCGAGCGGATGATCTGGTTGCTAAACTCCTCGGTCCACGCCTGACCGGCCGCCATCTCTTTCAACAACCCGTCACGGAGATTCGTGTTGGTGACGTGAATCTTCCGCAGATCAAACATCCGCGCCAGCTCGAGGTAAACCATCAGCGCCGGAGCCATCGTCTCGGCCTTTTGGAAAGACATTTGGTAGCGCTGCACGATCTCGTCCTGGCTGATCGCCGTGAGTTGTTCGAGCAGCGACTCCAACTCGACACGGCCGACGGATGCGAGGTCGACCGGGTTCCAATCCGGCACGAGTTGGGCGGCCACGAAACGCATATCGCCCCCCAGCGCGATCATCTCGACCGCGCCGTTCTCCGGCGCGTATTCGCGCAACTGCGACATCGTCTGCTGGATTTGACTCTCCAGGAAAGCCCGCGCCGACTCGGCCGGCGCACGAAATGTCTCCAGCGTCTGCTGCAATCGCAACGAGCCGAGCC
>JASMLW010000144.1 GCA_030748485.1 Pirellulaceae bacterium | reverse complement strand
CTGGTCAGGATTTGAGTTCCGAGTTGTCTCCGTGAGCACTTGACCTATAACCTCTCGAAAGACGAACCGCACAAGCGGGCGTTCGCCGCGGTAAACGAAGAAGTCAAACTCAGTCGGGTCGAACGTTGAGACCGCCCCGCCGCGGCGAAGGTTGGCAGTCATCTGGTCAAGATCACGCATCCGCTCATTCGTCTCGAGCGGAGATGCGAGTCCAAAGTAGAAGGCGCCTGTCAGTTTCAGTCTCAACAGTTCCTGGAACAGCATGATGAACTTGACAGATTTGCCCGCTTGGGACCTACCAATAACACCCAGCTGCACTGTCGTGACGTCGCCGCTCTCGTGCTCCACGATGGGTTTTGCAAAAAGTTCGATTGACATTTTAAGATCCTTTCGCATGGTTGGCTGTTTGCGCGCTAGCTGTTGATAAAGTCGAGCAATGTGCCACTGCCGTTCCCACCCGCCTCGTTCGACTCTTCTGCTGGCCGAGGCGTTTGGGACGGCTCATCGGCGGAGCTTGCCTTGTCCTCTTCCGTCGTTGCTTCGGCGGGCTCGTCCGACGGGGAATCGCTAGCCGGCTCCGGGTCGGCAATCGAGGAGAGTGCTCGTTTCACGTTGGCGACCGACTGATCCAGTTGCTCCAGCGCCAGGCGAAGAGACTGGACTTGGGTCAACACACCGGCCAATTCGTCGATCTTCCGCAGAGTGGCGCCAATCTTGGCGGCAACTCGAGTAAACTCGTTGACCACGATCCCACAGATGGTCCAAACCGCCGCGATCACGATCCATCCCCAGCCGGGTCGCACGAATTGTGGACTGTCCGCCTCCACCAAACGGAGCCACGGAGCGGTCCACGTGTCGATGGGTGCAGGAATCAACTGCGGGTTAGCGAACCCGATTCCGGCCACAACGAGACCCGCCGCAACGAACGCGTACGTCATCACGTACAGCGCCGAAAGCTCCCAATTCCTAACTCTGCTCCACGGCGTCGCGGCGACCAACAAAAACAACAACAGTGCGTAGCCAATAATCCAGTAATACATGCTTTTGTCCTCAAGAGGCTTCGCCCACTACAATTCGTCGAATCCACCAACTGAGTTTCCGCTCGTCGTGTACGAGCTGAGCCCAGGTCCAGCAGATTGCGAAACAGCAGGCCGCGAGAAGGGAAATCCATCCGTCGGCTACCAGCGCGACGGAACAGCTAATTAGCAGAAGAATCACTCGATACTGCACGAGCGGAGCGGTGTTCGCTCCTTGCCGCCGCTCGAAGTGATACTTGACAAGAACAAGTGCGAAGATCGGCACTCGACTCTGGAAGAACTTGCCAAGCACCAGCGCCATTACCGTGGTCGCAACCAGGGTGACAGCAATTTCCCAGATGATTGTTGGCACAATTGGCGTGAGCGCGCCGATGGACGACGTAATCCCGCGCTGGAGCGTGGCGATGAAGGCGTCCGGTTCCGGCCCACGAACCTTCGCGCAAACAGCGAGAACGGCCAACGGCGGCAGCCACAATCCAATGCGCCACGGGCCATAGCGCGGCGCGGCGTCGGGGGGCGCCCGGTCGCCGGGCATTGGACCACAACGCCGAATGAACGCCTCGGCCCGGGACTCGTCGTTCGAGACGCGCAGCAGATACCAGAGTAACGCGAAGGCAGTAAACGCCGAAACTGACAACATCGGGCCGCTGCAAAACACGCCCCAAGTTAACGCTATGAAGCTGGACACCGCCAAAACAAGTGGGCCGGTCGAGTGCTCGCGCTCAAGATGTCGGGTGATCTCATGCTTGACGATAAGCGTGATGAGAAAACGCAGCAAAACCTGAGCTGCCACGCCCCAGACAAGAAGAACAGCGATTCCCCAACATGGGACCAGCAACGGCGACGAGTTCGAAAGAGATGTTTCCAAGGCAACGATGACGGACCCGAAACAGATTCCTGTCAAGGCGACCATTGGCAATCCGATGACAACGGCGCCGCGAATCGACCGGCGAAGCTGGCGAAAACAGGACGAGCTTTCCAACGGTCGAACCTCAGTTTCTGGCGCGGCGACGAGATATGGTCGTTGATTGCGAGTGGTTGGAAACTACCTGCCTAGCGAAAGGCCGATAGAATGAACTCTCGCTGTTTCTATTAAGGAAGTGCCGGCGCGGCGTTCGCCGAGGGTCAACTTTTTTGGGGAATCTTGAGGAATTCACAGATGGGCGTTTCGAAGGAAACTGCGCCGGGCCATGACTCTTCGAGTGAGCGGGACCAAGAGGTCTTCCGGTTGGCGCAGGCGGGCGGCCAAGAAGCGGCGGACGACATCTTCGCTCGCGTCTACCCGGCCGTCTTGGAGACCGCTCGCAATTACAAACGCACTTTCCCCGACGCGCAGGGATCCACCGCCTCCATCGCCAACTCAGCGTTGTTGAAACTCTTGCGAGACAAAGAGATCTTCACGCGAGCCGAGACTATGGGCTACATCTACTCGGCGATTGGCAGATCGATCAGACAAGTGATGGTAGACCGAGCAAACGCCCAACGACGAGAAAAGACAGCCCACCGCAACGCGCTCGACGACTTGATCGAAGACTTCGAATGGGAGCGTCGCATCGCAATCCTGGATTTGCATTCTGCACTGGAGAAGTTTCGACGCATTGCGCCCGAGAAACACAGAGTTGTTGAGATGTCCATGTTCGCCTGTAATGGGCTACAAGAAGTCGCTGACGCGCTTGAAATGTCGCTCTCGTCCGTGAAACGAGCCAATCAAGTCGGGCGAGCGTTCCTGAAGAACGTACTGGATCAAGAATGAAAGCAACGCTTCAACGACGGGCGGTCGACATCTTCGCAGCCTATCTGGACGTCCCCGCCGCAGATCAAGCGTCTTTTCTACAAGATCGATGCGAATCGACTGAACTCTTTGAAACCGTGCTGGCGCTCATCGCCGCCGATCGAGCAGCCGACGCGGACGACTTCTTAATTGCCCGGTCGCCCCGTAGAACGACTCCATCTCAAACAGAGTTTCCTCGCATCGACGGATACCAAATCGAAGCGGAGATCGGCCGGGGAGGAATGGGAGTTGTCTATCGCGCCCGCAGCGAGATCATGAATCGCAGTTGCGCAATCAAAGTCATCACGTCAGTTTCCGGTCTGCACGAAGCGGCGGACAGATTCCGTCGGGAAATTGAAATACTCGCCACGCTCGATCACCCCCATCTCGTACGAGCGAATCACGCCGGTGTCGACCACGACAACCATTCCTTGTATCTCGAGATGGAGCTGATTGACGGAATCCACGTCGGGCGCTTGGTCAACTCCGACTCAACGCTCGGCGTCGCTGACGCTTGCGAGATCGTCCGGCAGGCAGCGATGGGAGTGGCTCATGCACATTCGCGCGGAATCATCCATCGCGACATCAAACCTTCCAACATCATTCTGGACCGACAAGGCAACGCGAAAGTCGTCGACCTGGGGTTGGCTCGCCTGATGACAGAAAATGAGGCTCAACTCACGGGTAGCGGAGTGGCCTTGGGAACGTTGCGATTCATGCCTCTTGAGCAACTCGAAGATGCTCGCCGCGCTGATCAAAGGAGTGATATCTACTCGCTGTGCGCCACGCTCTACTATCTGCTCTCGGGCGAGCCACCCTACCGGGGAGCCAACGTTGTCGAGTTCGCCGTGGCGTTGCAACTTGGTCGCCCAACGGAGTTGGATCCCGCATTGGGACCGGCGCCACTGCTGAGCCTCATCGAGTCAACACTCAGCTGCCGAATCGAGGATCGCCCCGCGACCTGTGACGAGTTCGTGAAGCTGCTGAAGCCATACTGTCGTGGCGCAACGCTCGATAAGTTGACAGCCGTAGTTCCGTCCACGGCAGACGACAGTACCGATAATGTCGCGCTGACTACGTCCGGACGTCTAGCTGCGCGACGCGCCAGTTGGCTGCAACAAGTCCACGACCGACTTCGGTCAGCTCTAGGAGAACCGTTTCGCTGGGCGGGTGCGTGCCGCCGCATCGCAGTCAAGAGCGTACTCCTCACGCTGATCGCGTTCTGGTTTGCGTCACTCGCAAACGGGTGGAGCACGCTCGACCTATTGTTCGCCGCCGTGTTGCTTATCCCATGCGATGTGACAGGTTTGAGAATCACCGAGTTAGTGCTACGGCTCGCACTGAAGTGTCCACGCCTACTGCGACCGATCATTCCCGTTCTCTCGTGGCCTGTGGTCGGCCTTGTAGCCATTACGTTTCCGTCAGTATTTCGCGGCCTGTCAAACGACTCGGGAAACTTGATCGTCGCCGTCGTCGAAGCTTTTCAAATGTACACACATTGCCTCTGGCGCACCGTCACCTGGACGTTCGAGGAGCCTTGGGAACCCTATATCGGCTCCATTATCATTCGAGCCGTGGCGCCCGTCTCGCTCGTCATGGCCGCCATGGCGGTTGCGACGCTGCGCGACGTGGTCTCGCACTGGCGCAACCTAGCCAATCGACAACACAACGCCCACAGCTTGCGTCGTGGTTCGATGGAGTAACACGACCTGCTCGTGCGGCCCAATGTCGCGCCGGCTCTCGCTAACGCCGCAATCGATCGAGTATCATCATCGACGCGGGATTGACTTCGCATTTTCAACCACCAGTTCGAGACATCCATGCGCTCACACGACTTGATTCGCCGACTCGTCTTCTCACTTTGCATCGCGACGACAGTCGGCGTCACCCCTTGTCTGGCCGCTGACGAAGAAGCCAAAACGGTTGTCGACATCGGCTCTCGACGCGAACTGTTTGTCGACGATCTGTTGATTGGCCGGCTGGCGGGAGCGCGGTTGAAGCTTCACCAGCCGCAAGCCCTGCGACGACTTCCTCCACGCCCGTTTGGCCACTACGCAACCGTCTTGTCCGATGGTGACCTGTTGCGACTCTACTATCGCGGCGACAAGATTCCTGGAGTCCACTGGCGCAACGGTTGGGGCAAGTATCACGAGAACGAAGTGACGCTCTACGCGGAGAGCCAAGACGGAGGCTTGAATTGGGTTGAGCCGGCGTTGAAGCTCTACGATGTGGCCAAAACGCCCAAAGGCAACGTCGTATTGGCGGATCAGTTTCTGGTCAATCACAACTTTACTCCGTTCATCGACACGCGCGCTGGAGGCTCACCTGACGCTCGCTATAAAGCGCTCGGGGGAGGGCGGTACAACGCGGCGAATTGGCCGTTCTACAAGCAGGGGGAACGAGAGGCGCTGCTGAAGAAACACGGGCCGGGCGGCGTCTACGCGTTTATTTCCGCGGACGGTTTGAAATGGCGGAAGGCGAAAGACGATCCCGTGCTCCCGGAATCGTGGGGTAGCTTCGACTCACAGAATGTGGCGTTCTGGTCGGCGGACGAACAGCAGTACGTCGCCTATTTTCGCCACTTTCAGAAGGGGCTCCGCTCCATTCGGCGGAGCACGAGCAAGGACTTTCTGAAGTGGACCGAACCTGTCGACATGGACGCCGATCAGGAGGGCGAGCATCTTTACACAAACGGCACGCAACCCTACTTTCGCGCGCCGCACATCTACATCGCGCTGCCGACGCGATTCCAAGCGCGGGCGGGTGCGATCACAGACATCGTCTTCATGGCGTCGCGGCCCGGCAGCAACCGGTACCACCGTCACTTTAAAGACGCCTTCATTCGCCCCGGACTGGGCGAGCGCGGCTGGGGTAACCGGGCCAACTACATCACGCTCAACGTCGTTCAGACCAGCGAGACGGAGATGAGCATGTTCATGTACGGCGGCGGGCACTTCGTCCTCCGGCTCGACGGCTTCATTTCCGTTCACGCCGGATTTGCAGCGGGCGAGTTCGTCACGAAACCTCTCCGATTCGGCGGCGACCAACTGCACGTCAATTACTCGACTGCCGGAGCCGGTCGGATTCGCGTCGAGGTGCAAGACGCCGATGGCGCCGCGATCACCGGCTACGCCCTGGACGACTGCGACCCGGTCTACGGCGACGAGATCGAAGGTGTCGTCAAGTGGAAGAAGAACGCCGACGTCGCGCGGCTGGCCGGTAAGACAGTTCGTCTGAGATTCGTCATGAACGAAGCCGATCTCTACTCGATTCGCTTTCCCAAGACGCGCTGATCGCGACTGCCTACGTCTCGTCTTTTTCAATCCACTTCTCGGCGCGGGGCAGGCGCTGAGCTGAGAGTTTCTCGAGCAGCGACTCCGGATCGGCGGCGGACAGCACGATCGCGCGGTGCTGCGGACGAATGAACCGGCCGCTCACGCCGTCGTCAAACTGCCGCAGCAGGGCGTCGTAATAACCGGCGACATTGAGCAGCCCGCACGGCTTGTTGTGCATACCGAGTTGGCTCCACGTGATGACCTCGCACAACTCTTCGAGCGTGCCATATCCTCCCGGCATCGCGATGAAGGCGTCAGCGCAGTCCGCCATCAGCGCCTTGCGCTCGTGCATGGATCGAACGACTCGCAACTCGGTGACGCCGTGGTGGGCCAGTTCTTTGTCGGCCAACGCCCGCGGAATCACACCCATCACCTCTCCGCCAGCGGACATCGCCGCATCCGCCACGACACCCATCAAGCCGATGTTGCCGCCACCGTAGACCAACTTCAGGCCGCGCTCGGCGAGCAGTCCTCCAAGTGTCACCGCCGCTTGCTCAAACGCCGGATTCGCTCCCATGCTGGACCCGCAGAACACACAGACAGATTTCATTGGCTCCCATCCTTCGCGTGAATCGTTCTTCGCGTGAATCGTTCTTCGTTCAATCAACC
>JASMLW010000143.1 GCA_030748485.1 Pirellulaceae bacterium | reverse complement strand
GCTGTCAACGACCTCAAGCAAAAAGCGGAAGGCCAATTGGTCGCCCTGCGGGACACCAAGAAGGCTCAGATCGAATCCTACTTCCATTCGATTCGCGATCAGATTCTGACGTTCTCAGAAGACCGCATGGTCGTCGACGCGATGCGTGATTTCCGTTCGCATTTCGCCGATTTTCGCACGGCTCACGGTGTACGGACCGGCGACATTGGAACGATGCGCGAGAAGGTCGCCAGTTACTACACACAAGAGTTCTCCAATGAGTACAAGTCGCAGAACGGCGGCGCCGATCCCAACGCGATCTCGTTCCTCAGCCAATTGGACGACGATTCGATTGCCCTGCAGTACGAGTACATCGCCAACAACAGCCACCCGCTCGGCTCGAAACACTTGCTCGATACAGCCGAAACGCAGACCGAGTACGGCAAGCTGCATCAGCGCGTTCACCCGATCATCCGCAGCTACTTGGAGAAATTCGGGTACTACGACATCTTCCTCGTCGATCCCGAGACGGGCGACATCATCTACTCCGTCTTCAAGGAACTCGACTACTCGACATCGCTGAAGGACGGCCCCTATGCGGCGACCAACTTTGGCGAGGCTTTTCGGAAGGCGAATGAATCGACCGACCCGAACAGCTTCGTGCTCGTCGACTTCAAGCAGTACACGCCGTCCTACGAGGCGCCGGCCAGCTTCATCGCCTCACCCATTTTCGACGGCGACAAGAAGCTCGGCGTGGCCATCTTCCAGATGCCGATCGACAAGATCAACGCGGTCATGGGGCTTCGCAGTGGCATGGGCGAGTCCGGTGAAACGTACTTGGTCGGCCCCGACTTCCTGCCCCGCTGCGACACGCACAATGATGTCGAGAATCGCACGATTGTGAACGCGTTCCGCAAACCGGAAAAAGGCAAGGTCGAGACGGCGACGGCAAAAGCCGGGTTGGCCGGTGAAACCAGTGTCAAGGTCGACACCAACTACCTGGGCGAAGAGACGCTCAGCGCATTCACACCTGTCGACATCCTCGGCCTGAAATGGGTGCTGCTCGCGGAAATCGGCCGCGAGGAGGCGTTTCACGCCGTCGAGGAGATCCAACAAACGGCCTCGCAAGCGGGCGCCAACATGGTGCTGTGGGGCTTGGCGGTCGGCGTTCTGGCGGGCGTCAGTGTCGTCGTCATAGCGCTCTGGACCAGCGGCCGGATCGTGGCCCCGATCTCTCGCAGTGTCGAGATGCTCAAAGATATCGCCCAAGGTGAAGGCGACCTGACGAAACGTCTGGACGCGACCGGCAAGGACGAGTTCAGCGATCTGGCGAAGTGGTTCAACACGTTTGTCGAGAAGCTGCAAGGCTTGATCGGCGACGTTGCTCAAAACGCCGGCCAGATCAACAGCTCGTCCGGTTCGCTCAGCGGAATCGCCGAGGAGCTTTCGACGGGAGCTGACGACGCCACCAATCGATCGGGCACAGTTGCCGCCGCGGCCGAAGAGATGTCGGTGAACATGAAGAACGTCGCCCGTTCAACGGAAGACGTTTCCGCCAATGTCCGCACCGCCGCCGCTTCCGTCGAAGAGATGACCTCGACGATTGGCGAGATCGCGAAGAACGCGGAGAGGTCGGCCGAAGTGGCTGGCGAGGCCGCGACGCTGGCCGACGTCAGTAACGAAAAAATCGCCGCGCTGGGCTCGGCGGCTGATGAAATCGGCAAAGTCATCGAAGTGATTCAGGACATCGCCGAGCAAACGAATCTGCTCGCCCTGAACGCCACGATCGAGGCGGCTCGAGCCGGCGAGGCCGGCAAGGGGTTCGCCGTTGTGGCCACCGAAGTGAAGGAACTAGCCAAACAGACGGCGGCCGCCACCGACGACATCCGCAAGCGGATCGAGGCCATTCAAGGCTCAACCGGCGGCGCCGTCGAAGCGATCCAGTCGATCAGCCGAGTCATCAACAACGTCAACGAAGTTGCTCGCACGATCGCCCTGGCGGTTGAAGAGCAACGGGTGACGACGAACCAGATCGCGCAGAACGTTTCGCAGACCGCGGCCGCGGCCGAAACTGTCGCGCTCGGTATTAATGAGTCGGCGGCGGCGAGCCAAGAGATCACTCAGAGCATCGCTCTGGTGGACCAGGTGCTCAAGCAAACAGCCGCCGGCGCCAGGAAATCCCAAGACGCCGGAACCGAGTTCGGCGGATTGGCTCAGCAAATGCAGACGTTGGTCTCGCAGTTCAAGACGAAATCCAATGAGCACGAGCTGGCTTCCTAACGACAGCTCGCCCCGTCCCGCCCCCATTTCCCGGGGGCGGGAGCGAGGTGGCTTGAAAAGCTAATGACAAAAGAACGACCACTCCTGTTTCTCCCCGCTCCCAAGTCTCCGCCATCACCATGAATCAGAAACCCCTGCGGGCGCTTGTCGTCGACGACTCCGCGATCTACCGGAAGGTCGTTCGCGGAGTGCTCGAGTCGATTCCCAACGTCGAAGTGGTCGGCGTCGCACAGAATGGCAAGATCGCGCTCACCAAGCTCGCTCGCATTCCAGACATCGACTTGATCACGCTCGACATCGAGATGCCCGAGCTCGATGGGCTGGGTTTGCTCGGCGAGTTGCGGGCTCAGCAGAGCCCCGTCAAGGCGATCATGCTCAGCTCGCTGACCTCGCGCGGCGCTGAGGCCACGACGAAGGCGCTGGCGCTCGGGGCGTTTGACTTCGCGCTGAAGCCGGCGGCCGGCCAGATTGAGCAAAACATCGCCGACCTGCGCGAACAGCTGGCGATCTGTATTCAGGCAATCGGTGAATCGCTCCACCATGCGGATCGTCCCGCCGCGCTTCCGGCGGCCGTTGCGGAAAAGCGGGAGTCCGGCGAGTCGCCGGTCGATGTCGATGTGGTCGGAATTGGAATATCGACGGGCGGCCCCGCAGCGCTCATGAAGATGCTGCCGCAGCTGCCGCAAGATCTCGGAGCCGGCGTGCTCATCGTTCAGCACATGCCGCCGCAGTTCACTCGCACGTTGGCGGATGACTTGAATCAACGCTGTAAGTGTGAAGTGCGCGAGGCGGTCGACGGCGATCGCGTTGAGCCGGGCGTCGTTCTCATCGCACCTGGCGGACAGCAAATGCGCGTCGCCCGCAGGGGAGCCCATCGCGTCGTCGAGATCACCGACGATCCGCCGATCAACTGCTGCAAGCCCGCCGCCGACTATCTGTTTCGATCTCTAGCCCAATCCTATGGGCGCAGGGCCTTGGGAATCATCATGACCGGCATGGGCTCGGACGGCGCCGAAGGGTTGCGGTTGATGAAAGCCGCGGGCAGCCGCATCGTCGCTCAGGATGAAGAGTCGTGCGTTGTCTTCGGGATGCCCAGCAAACCAGTCGCCGAAGGCATTGTGGATTTCGTGTGCCCGCTCGACCACATCGCAAACCGCATCGCTCGATACAGTGGAAACGGAGCGGTGCCATGCCGTTGACACACGCTGACATCGACGCTGTTTGCGGTCTGGTTCTCGACCTTTGCGGCGTCTACCTCGACGAGTCGAAGTCGTATCTGATCGAAAACCGTCTCGCCGATCTCGTCCAACGCGCAGAGTGCTCGGATTACGTCCAGTTGGCTCGCAAGGCTCGCCTGGGATCGATCGAGCTGAAGACGGAAATCGTCAACGCCATCACCACAACCGAAACACATTTTTTCCGCGACGCGACGCCGTTTGACGCGCTGCAGCACAAAGCCGTGCCCGAGCTGGTCGACGCGCGGGCTGGATCGCTGCAACCGCGTCGATTGCGGATCTGGTCGGCTGCCTGCAGCACGGGACAGGAACCGTACAGCATCGCCATGACGCTTTGCGACTTGCTCCCCGACATCCACGATTGGGACATCAGCATCCTGGCGACCGACGTTGCTGACGACGTCGTGCAGACCGCCAGCCGCGGCGTTTATCGCAAGCTCGATATTGAACGGGGCATGAACCCAAATCTGCTCCGCAAGTACTTTATCGCTGAAGGTGACAGGTGGCGCGTCTCCGATGAGCTTCGTTCG
>JASMLW010000142.1 GCA_030748485.1 Pirellulaceae bacterium | reverse complement strand
CCCGAGGCCAAGCAAGGAGGACAAGCCGAGACGTTGCGCGAGCCAGCGGACCACACCTAATTTGAATTCGCCGCTGAAATGCGGTGAATTGCGGTCCCCATGGCGGCCTCTTTTTTGTACTGTTGACGCCCGTTGATTGCCCGACGGGCCGTCGCGCCTAGAATGCCTAGGTAAGAATCTGAATCCCAAACACAAGGCTGACGAAGGAATGAGCCAGCGTTCACCTGGACCGCTCTTCGACTCCTACTCATACCAGAGCTACCAACGTCAGCGCCAATTGACGTTGGGCGACTTGCTGCTGGAAAACAGGATCGTCTTCCTCCAAGGAGAAATCTACACGGGGAACGCGAACGAAGTGGTCATGAAGTTGCTTTACTTGCAGAGCGAAAACCGCCGCAAGGACATCCACTTTTACATCAATTCGCCCGGCGGCGAGGTGGTGTCCACGCTAGCAATCTACGACACCATGCAGATCCTCAGCTGCCCCGTCGCCACCTATTGCGTTGGCCAAGCCGCTAGCGGAGCCGCCGTGCTGCTCGCCGGTGGCACGCAGGGCAAACGATTTGCTCTGCCGCACGCTCGTGTCATGGTTCACCAACCGCACGGCGGTGTGGGCGGGCAGGTGAGCGACATTGAGATTCAGGCGAACGAGATCATTCGCAACCGCGAGGTGCTGAACGAAATCCTCGCCTCCCATACGGGCCAATCGGCTGAGCAGATTGGGAAAGATACCGACCGCGACTTCTTCCTCAGCGCCGGTCAGGCCAAAGAGTACGGCTTGGTCGACGATATCCTCAGCAAGCCTCCGGGAGCTGCTGATGACGAGGACGACGACGACTGAGTAGTGTATGCCGTGCGATTGTGCGATTGTGCGGCGCCCTGTGAAACGACCGATCATCGGAGCAAGCGACGCGATGCCTCTCATTCCCTATGTTGTCGAGAATAGTGGCCGCGAAGAACGCGTATTTGACATCTACAGCCGCTTGCTCAAGGATCGCATCATCTTCCTGGGCACCGGCATTAACGACGAAGTTTCCAACGCGATCGTCGCCCAGATCCTCTTCCTGCAGTCCGACGACCCCGACGCCGACATCCACGTCTACGTCAACTCGCCCGGCGGTAGCGTCACAGCGGGGATGGCCATCTACGACACGATGCAATACGTCACGTGCGACGTGGCGACGTACTGCATTGGACAAGCTGCCTCGATGGGAGCTCTGCTGCTCACCGCCGGAGCGGCGGGCAAACGATACGCGCTTCCCAACGCGCGGATCATGATCCATCAACCGCTCGCCGGAATGCAAGGAACGGCCGAAGACATCTTGATTCACGCCAAGGAGTTCGGTCGCATCAAGCAACGCATGAACGAGATCATGCTCAAGCACACTGGTCAGGATCTCGCCAAGATCGAAGCCGACACGGATCGCGATTGTTTCATGTCGGCGGAAGAAGCAAGAGAATATCGACTGATCGACAACGTCATTGAACACATGGAAGTGAACAAATAGCCCATCGCGGCAGATCTCTTTATTCACGAACAGGGAGGTTCGTAGCTCAACCCCACGCGGTTTGCGTGGCCATCGACATTCCGTTCTCGGAGTGGCTCCCCGGCGCACGGCCAATGAGTCGATGACGAGCACATCGTCGGATGAAATCCATTTCGCTAATCTCGCTTACCCTGGCTGTCGTCTCGACCGGCTGCCACACCAACCAGCGATCGCAGGCTTACATCTCCTCGCTGCAGGGGGAGATTCGCGCGCTGGAGGATGTCATCTTCGACCAGCGGCACGAGATGCGTAACCTCCGCAGTCGTCTCGATCGCGCCGGCGGCGCGACAGATAGCGGCGGCGATGAAACGGGCGGCGGCGGCGGTCTAGAGATCTTTCCGCCCCGCATCACGCCCGGTGGCCAGCCGCAAGGATCTGGTGTCGAACCGCCTCCCGATGCGGACCTCACTCCGCCCGTCATCACTCCGGGCCACCCAGTCAAACCGGATGATCCGCCAGACAATGGCGATCCCAAGAGCGACGGCGGCGATCGACAAAACAATGGAGCTGCGCCCGCGAACGAGCCGTCAGCGACTTCCGCCGGCTCGCGGCGGCCGCTGGGAATGGACTTGGTGTCTCCAGCGCTGCCCATCGATGACCGCTTGGTGACGAAAATCCGATTCAATCCGCGGTTCACCGGCGGACGAAACGTGGACGATGCTCCTGGCGATGATGTTCTGGAAATCGGTTTAGAGCCACAGGACATGAAAGGTCGAGTGTTGCTGGCAGCCCGCCCGATCTCAATCGTCGTGCTCGACCCATCCCAGGAGCTCAGCGCGGCCCGCGTGGCTCGCTGGGACTTCACGAAAGAACAAGTCTCCGCCGCGCTCCGCCACACCGGCTCGGAACCAGTGATTCGACTGGAAGGCACGTGGCCCAAGCGGCCGCCCAAGAATGGCCGCATTCACGTGTTCGCACGCTACAGCACGTCCGACGGCCGCTACTTGGAGACAAAACACATCGTGCAGATCGAGACGGCCGACGCCCACTCGGCGCGGTGGACGCCGCGAGCACCGCAGCGCGCCCCCAGTGCTCAATCGCGCTCCGTGGCGAACGAGCGTCCGGCGCAGTTCGAGCCGCCCACGGCCAGTCCGCTCGACGCCCCCATCGCCGATCCGGCCGCACCCGGAGCCCCCGCCAGCGCCCGCCGCCTGCCCTGGTCCCCCACTCGCCAACAATGATCGTCATGTACGATGGATGTACGATGGCCTTCCGAGGCCGTCGAATGCGGGTTAGTCCCAAGAGAAGCCCTCCCGATTCGTGCTCAGCGCCGAATCAAATCGCCGCGCTGTGGTTGAGTGGAACGCCCATTGTCGCGACTTCGTCGCGAAGTCCCGCCCGGCAGGCGGGACCTACAAGGCAAACCGCCGCGCTGTGCGAAGTGGAACGCCCATTGTCGCGACTTCGTCGCGAAGTCCCGCCCGGCAGGCGGGACCTACTAGGCAAACCGCCGCGCTGTGCAAAGTGGAACGCGGATTGTCGCGACTTCGTCGCGATGTCCCGCCCGGCAGGCGGGACCTACTAGGCCTCCCGATTCGTGCTCAGCGGCTTGTCAAATCGTTCCGGTGAAGTAAGTGGAACGCGGATTGTCGCGACTTCGTCGCGAAACTTTGTACGATGGCCTTCCGAGGCCGTCGAATGCGGGTTAGTCCCAAGAGAAGCCCTCCCGATTCGTGCTCAGCGCCGAATCAAATCGCCGCGCTGCAGTAAGTGGAGCGTCCATTGTCGCGACTTCGTCGCGAAACTTTGTACGATGGCCTTCCGAGGCCGTCGAATGCGGGTTAGTCCCAAGAGAAGCCCTCCCGATTCGTGCTCAGCGCCGAATCAAACCGCCGCGCTGTGCAAAGTGGAACGCCCATTGTCGCGACTTCGTCGCGAAGTCCCGCCCGGCAGGCGGGACCTACTAGCTCAGCGCTGAAGTCAAATCGAGTTGTCGGGTCGAGTCGAACCTGGCCGTTAACCGGGCGGTCCGCACTTCAGCATGCCGAGCAATTGGTCGTGACATCGATAATCGCCGATGATCAGGTCGGCTCCGGCCTCGATCAGACGGTTGCGTTTCCACGGATTGACGCCCGACAGTTGTTCTTCATTGCTGGCGACTCCGACGGCGAGCCCGCCGACGCGTTTCACCTCTTCGATTTCGACGAAGCCGTCTCCGAAGCCGACGAGTTCGCGGCCGTCAATACCGTGGTCACGAATGATCTGTTGGATGATCTTTGCTTTCGAGAATTTCTCGTAGTCGTCCAGCGCACCGTAGACGTGATCGCCGAAATACTTGCCCAGCCCCAGCACGCGCAGCTCATCGCGAACAAACTTCAAGTCTGTGCCGGAAGCCAAATAGAGCTCGCAAGATCCCGTCTGCAGCGCAGCCAGGAATTGGCCCGCTTGAGGCACGTGCAGCTGATCGGCTGCGATGTGACCTGCGCGAACGGCCGCGACGCGTTGGCCCACTTCGAGCCACAGCAGGTCGTGGTATTTGTGTTTGTACTGCAACGGATCGAGGGGTTCGCCCCCGCGTCGACGGACTTCTTCCGCCAGCTGAATCATCTGGAAAATGGTTTGCCGCCCATTGAGTCGCATCACGAAATCTTCGACCAAGTCGCTCAGTTCCTCCCGCGACTCTCCCGACTCGGTCTCCGCCAGTGTTTCGACCATCATCGGAATCATCACGTCTTGCCAATTCCTGCGGATCAGCGACAGCGTTCCATCGAAATCAAAAATGGCCGCGCGAAATGGACCGCGGGGAAACTGTGGCCGAACAATCTCGATCGTTTGATCCGCTGGCGAGGGGGTCGTCATGGCGTGGGCGTCACCGTGGCACTGCCACTTGTGGCGTTGAGGATTCGGGGGTTCTCTCGATCGATTCCAGCGACCAACGGGAGCGGACGAAGGACGACCGAGCGGCAGCTCGCTTTGTGTGTGGCACTGCCACTTGTGGCGTTGAGGATTCGGGAACCGTCTGCCAAACTAGTTAGGTTGCGCAGCCATCGGGCGTGCGCCAAGATACCTGCTTCACAAAAGGTGTGGTGTCGTGATTCAACGAATCGCCTTACTCGGAAGTCTGTTGGCCTTGTGCGGCTCGTTCGCGATGGGGGAGTCGGTCGAGCGGCGCCCGCGATTGCGGCGTCCCGAATCGATCACCCTGTCGGCCGACGACAAGTTTGCGTTTACGGCGAATCGCCGTTCCGGCAGTCTCTCCGTTGTCGACCTGGAACGACGGCTCGTCGTCACGGAAGTCGATCTCGGAGAACGCCTCGCCGATATGACGCGGATCGCCGATGACGCGGTGGCGGTTGTCGACGAACAGACTCACGAATTGCTCATCGTTTCGATCGCGAACAACTCACCTCGTGTCTTGCATCGATTGGCGGTCGCCCGGCACCCGATCGATGTTGAATACAATGCCGCCGAGAAGATCTTCGCGATCGCTTCGCTCTGGTCCCGCCGAGTGACGATTGTCGAACACGGAGCCGATGGGCTTGTCGTCAAGGCGACGATTGATTTGCCGTTTGCGCCGCGGCGTCAGTTGTTTCTCGAAGGCCGCCATCAGCTGCTCGTCGCCGATTCGTTCGGCGGCCGGCTGGCTGTGCTGGATCTGAAAGAGCATCGAGTGCTGCACATGCGCGAGTTTCCCGGTCACAAGATCCGCGGCATGCGTGTCAGTGCGAGCGGCGACATGCTGATCGTCTCGCACCAAATGTTGAATGAACTTGCTCACACGGTCCGCAACGATGTCCATTGGGGACTGTTGATGTCGAACGACCTGCGGTGGTTGCGGCTAAGTAACGTACTCAAGCCGGGAGCCGATCTCTATGAAGGCGCGCACATGCACCCCTTGGGTGAAGCCAGTAGCGCAACCGGTGATCCCGTTCAACTTGCCGTTTCGCCGCAAGGCGCGGTCGTGGTCACTCTGGGTGGAGTTGGCGAAGTCGCCATCGGCAAAGAGGATGATTTCAGTCTCTACCGGATCAAGGTCGGCAAACGTCCCACAGCAGTCGCGATCAATCGGGCGGGCAAGCGAGCCTATACGGCGAACACGTTCGGCGATTCGATTTCGATCGTCGACCTCGAAGAGCGTGAATTGGTCGATGAGATTTCACTCGGGCCGCGGGCTGAGTTGAGTTTGGCCGATCGCGGTGAATTGCTCTTCTACGACGCCACACTGTCTCACGACAGTTGGATGAGCTGCCACAGCTGCCACCCCGATGGACACACCAACGGCATGTTGAATGACAACTTCAGTGACAAGTCGTTTGGCTCCCCGAAACGTGTCCTCAGCCTGCTCGGCCGCCATCAGACGGGCCCGTTTGCCTGGAACGCCAGCTCGCAGAGCCTCCGCGAGCAGATCGGCAAATCGATGGAATTCACCATGCAGGGCGACCGCGAGCCAACCGACAAGCAGCTCGATGTGTTGACCGCGTTTGTTCAGGCGTTGCCGCCGCAGCCATCGATCGATGTCGCGCGAGGGACGGTTGATAAGGTGGCGATCGAACGAGGTCGCAAGTTGTTTATGGCTCGCGATTGCAATCGCTGTCACGCGCCGCCGACGTACACAACACCCAAAACGTACGATGTGGGAATCCACGACAAGCAAGGCAACAAGAGGTTCAATCCACCGACGCTGCGCGGTGTTGGTCAGCGAGGCGCGTACTTCCACGACAACCGAGCCAAGTCATTGGAAGATGTCTTTCGTACGTACGGCCACCAAATCAAAGACGCGCTCGCCGATGACGATCTACACGCCCTGCTGGCGTTCTTGCGAAGTCTTTAAGAGCACTCCTTAGTAGGTCCTGCCGGGCGGGACTTCGCAACGAAGTCGCGACAAGGGCGTTCCACTTCGCACAGCGCGGCGCGTCGCATCGATTCTGGCGATTGCCCGGTCCTCGTCGCCGGATTCATTCGCTCAGTATCCGAATCATTAACACCCATCGGCCGGCGCAGTCGAACAACAGAGAGTCGACGGGGTTTTCGATTTGGTTCGGGTTGGGAGACTGGCATGGGCATCTACGTACTGCAGGCCGACGAAATCGGAGTGCGGTTGACACTCGGCAAGTTCGATAAAGCGGTCGGCCCCGGCCTCGGATTCACCAGCCCGATTCTCCAACGAGTTAAGAAGACCAAGAGCAGTTTGCAGACGATCGACCTGCCGGATCAACAGATCGTCCTCCACGGGAATATCGCCGTCACGATCTCCGGAAACCTCAACTTCCGTGTCAGCGACCCCGAACTCTCTTTGCTGCGAGTCGACAACTACCGCTACACGGTCCAACAGTTCGCCATGACGACGATATCCGACGTTCTGGGAACAAAGACGATCGAGGATGTGCGCGGGAAAAAAGCGATTATCGCCAATGAGATTGAAGTGATCGTCGCCGAGACGGCCGCCAATTGGGGTCTTGCTGATGTCGACATTCGATTGACCGACGCCCGCTTGGACGAGTCGCTGATGAGGGCGATGATGCGAGAGACCGAAGCGGTCAAAGAAGCTCGCGCCGCGCAGATTCGCGCCGACGGAGACCGAGCCGTCGCCGAGGCGTTCTCCGCCGCCGCCTCAACACTCGCCGACAGCCCCGGCGCAATGACGTTGCGGATTCTGCAGACACTCTCCGACTTGAGCAACTCAAAGTCCACAGTCGTCGTGCCGATCCCGATCGACATCCTGTCCGCGCTCGGCGGGAAGAGCGACGCGTAGACGTTGTGCCGCGCAATGTCGCCCTCCGCACTTTGCGGCCACGGTCGCGGAATCATCCTTGGACCGGAGCGTATTTCACATAGCGCGTGGCGACCACGCTTGGTGCGGACACCCGCAACGATGCGGGGCGCACTGTCGGAGCGGCTCATCCAGCACTTCGATCTGCAAATGACATCCGCGCGAGCGGCGACCTTCAGATTCCGATGCGTATTTTTCGTATCGCCCTTCAATCGGCCATCGCGCACCTACTAGCAATCCGTAGAATGCCGGCGCGGGGCGGCTTTATCGAGCCATCGGAACGATGGCGTCTGGCGAAAACCGATCTAGGAGTTCGCATTGTACTCCGAACATTGGCGACGGCCTGACAGCCCGACGTGCGGACGATCAGACGGATTTGGAAACAGTTGACATGATCAATCAGTCTCGCTCCGATTCGCTCCCCGCCGCGGACTTGCTGCGTTTGGAAGCGATCTGCGACGTGTTCGAGGATGACTTGCGGAAGGGCGAAGTGCGTCCCATCGGTTGGTATCTACGCGATATACCCGACGTGTTGCGGGGCCGAGTTCAGCGCGAACTCGAGGCGCTGCACGCGGAGTACGGCGTGGAACATTGGACGACGGAAGTGAGTCGCCATGTTGAGGTCTCACTGGGAGATCAGTCGACAAATGGCCGTTCTCACCCCACCGCGACGGCGGATCCGCCGCCGGCGTTCCAGCCCGGTGATCGCGTTGGTCGATTCGAGCTTATCGAGCCCATCGGCTCGGGTGGAGCGGGCGTTGTCTGGAAGGCGTTCGACCCACAGCTTGAGCGAACTGTCGCGGTCAAAGTGCCCCATGCGGATTCGCACTTGCGGGTTCGCTTCGCGCGGGAGTCCCGGTTGGCGGCGCAACTGCGGCATCCAAACATCGTGCAGGTCCACGAGGTCGGCAGCGTCGATGGCCGTTGCTACTTAGTGAGTGAATGGATCGACGGCCCGTCGCTGGCGACGCTGGCGAAACAGAGGAAGTTGTCCGAACGCCAGATCGCCTCATTGCTGGTGTCGATCACAGATGCACTCGACTACTCGCATCGCCTCGGCATCATCCATCGCGACCTCAAACCACACAACATCCTGATCGACGAGCAAGGGAATTGCTTCGTCACCGATTTCGGATTGGCGAAACGCGTTTCGCTCCCCGACTCGGCAATCACTCGCAGCGGCCAGTTGCTCGGAACACCTGCGTACATGGCTCCCGAACAGGCTCGTGGAGACAGTGAGGACGCCGACGCGCGCACCGATATCTACGCGCTGGGCGTCATCCTGTTTCAGCTGCTGACCGGCGAGGTTCCGTTTCGCGGCAGCATCGACCGCATCATCTTCCAGATCGTGCACGTCGATCCAGTGTCGCCCCGTCAACTGGACGAACGAGTCTCGACCGAGCTCGACACGATCTGTTTCAAGTGTTTGGAAAAGGAACCCAACCGCCGATACGCGACGGCGGCTGATGTTCGCGACGAGCTAACGCGGTTCCTCGATGGCAGGCCGTTGCTGGCGAAGCCTGAGTCGACGCTCGGCAAGGCGGGCAAATGGGTGCGTCGGAACCCCCGCGTCGCAGCGCTCAGCGGCGCTTTGTTGACGATGTTATTCGTCGCCGCGATCGGCTCCACGACGGCCGCCTTGTTGCTCGACGGAGCCTGGCGGCGCGAACGAAAACAGCGCGTCGCCGCTGAGTCGGCGGAGACGCATGCGCGGCGGGCGGAACGACGTGAGTCGGACGCCAAGACGGCAGCCGTTTTGGCTCAACGATCGGCGGAGACCGCGGCGGAGAGAGCGCGGATAGAGGCCGCCATCAGCAGCCAAGCCGTCAGTTTCCTGCAAACCGTATTCGAGACGTCTGATCCGCTCACCAACATTCTCAGCGGCCAGCGTATCGGCGACGACCAGCGCCGGGCTCCGCGGACCATGTTCGCCGAGGCGGCCACCCGCATCCGCAAGGAGTTCTTGAATAAACCTCGCGTCCGCGCGCGGCTAATGGACATCCTGGCCAATAGTTGCCGCAGCGTCGGATTGTATGACGAGGCGCGGAGCCTGCTCGACGAAGCAGCCGCGTTGAGAGACAAACTGACCACCGCCGGCGACGCCAATTCCGCAGCGCCGCTGATTATGGCCAATCACCATTTCTATCGCGGCTGGCTGGCGCACGACCTTGGCGAATACAGCGATGCCGAAGCCAGCTATGAGTCGGCAGTCGGTGCCGCGAGTGCAGTCGGAGCGGACGGAGAATCGCTGACCGCCCACATTCACTTTCACCTGGGCCGCATGTTGCTGGAACTCGGACGACACACCGAAGCTGTTGCACATTTCCAAGAGTCAGTTGAGATCCGGAGCCGGTTGCTCAACGCCGATTCACGACTGCTCGCCGCCTCCCGAATCGGCCTCCAAATCAGCCGGCAACCGGCGCGAGCACCGCTGCCCACATTGGCCCAGATCGCACCGCTGTTGCTCGAAAACGATTGGGGAAGCCGGGTGGCGATCACCTACGTCAAGATCGTACAGGCGCGCAACAAGGGCGAATTGGAATTGGCGACTGGCGAGTACGAACAACTGGTCGCGACGCTGGCGGAAAAGCTCGGACGCCGGCATCCCTTCTTTGCGCTCGCCGCCGGCGACTACGCCGGATTGCTATGGGACAACGGCAATTACGCCGACGCCTACACATTCGCGGTGGAGGCGATCGAGGCCGGCAGGTTGATGGCTCCTCGGCACCCCAAATTGCGCAGCGCGATGTTGAAGGTCGCCTTCGAAACTCACCGCGCCGGTCGCCACGAAGAATCGCGTCGCTATTACGAGCAACTGAGGGCGATGGACCCGGGCGAGTTCAACTATGAGATCAGCCACGGGCTGGTGTGGACAAACTTCGCAGTGAGGGACTTTGAAAGTGCGTTAGAACACTCACAGCAGATCGTCGACCGGCTTGACGAGTACGGTGGCGAACAAGCTGCCTGGTCGTGCTTCGCCCACGCTCGCGTACTGGCCGCACTCGAGTTGGCAAGCGAGGCGGACGAGTTCTTTCGCAAAGCCGGCGACAAAGTCTCAAAGATCACACCGGAGCAGATGTCGCATGCGCTGTGGATCGAGCGGATGGCGTTGATCCACTTGCACCGGCGCGAGAATGCGTTCGCCGAGTCATTCTTGCGACGAGCGTTGGAGATTGAGGTCAAGTCGCGCCCGGCCGATCACCCGCGAGTCGCCGGACGGCTCGTCAACCTCGGTTCGCTGCTCGTGGAACAGGAGCGATTGGCCGAAGCTGAGCCCCTCTTGCGGCGCGCTCTGCGAATTCAAAAGAAGCAATTGCCGGCGGACGATCTGCGATTGCGGGCGACCAACAACGTCTTACGCAAACTCCAACTCAAGCAGCAGCCCTACGTCGCCGACGAATCCGCAAAACGACCAACAGAATGACGAGCGGGGCCGCGGCGGCAAGGTAAGGAACTCTCACGTAGTTCAGGAACCGGAAACGACGCCAGCGCGCGGCGCGATGCGGGTAATGCAATTGGCCGTATCCGGCGTTCGCCACCTCCGCACAATCGATGACGATGTCGAACTCCTCTCCGGCTTGCAGGAGAGTTTCCATATCATCCGCGGCGCAGTCCAACACGTCGTAGTAGGTAACTCCCCATTCGAACCGCCCCGTTTCAAACGGAAAGGCGTTCCGTTGCCAAAGCGGAGCCAAGCTGGCCTTTTTCCAATCTGAGATCGAGAACGTGAATCCATACGGCAACACGATGGCGTGTTGCGTTGACTCGAGCAGCTCGCGACGATCACCGCGCGTATGCCGCTTCACATGCTCTTGAAACTGGCTCGCCAATCTGAGTTGCTCTTCAAAAGGCAGATGGTGGTCGCGGTCGCTGGACCAGAAGAACAGATACCTGGCTCCTCGGTCGTAGGCCATCGTCATCGCCAGCAACGAGATATCAGCATCGGCTTGGCCGTAGATCGAGGTCCCCCAGTCTTTGTCAAACGCGCGAGCTGCGCCGCGCAAGAATGCGAAGTAGAAGTGCAGCGTCGCCTCAGGGGTTTGCGGAATCTGCGCGTCAAACGTGCGGTTCAACAGATCGATGACTTGTGGATGCTGGTACCTTCCCTCGTGGATGAATCCCGCCACCGGGGCGTGCAATTGATAACAGCCGGTGCTGTAGAACTCCTCCCAAATCGGCAGCGGCGGCTCGGCGACCTCCACGCCAGGCAGATCGATCTTCGCCAGCGATAGTTTTTCGCTGAACGACGGCATCCGACCGCGAGCTTTCCGCTGGAGTTGCTCGGTCGTGCGCTGTTCCTGCAGCCGCCCCATTTCGGCGATCGTCATCGTTGGCGGTGGTTGATAGTCTTCAAAGAAAATGTACGCCGGCTCGTCGAGAAAGTCCTCGACACCCAAGAATCCCGGGTGGTAAAGGACCAGCGGGAAAAGGGGATAACTCGCTCCGTCCAACGCCTTCAAGTCGAAAAACGCCGGTTTGTCGAACAGAAACTCAAACTGGTTCGGGAGCACGCGATCGAAGTAGTTGAACCCCGCCTTGAGCATGCGCTCGAGATCTTCTTCGTCCAAGTCGCGGTAGGTGTAATCCAGTTTCGGATCACGGCGAAACTCCCGCAGGGGAATGCGGCCGGAGCCCACGTCGCGGAAGTTCCGCGAGTTGCCGAGAAACAAGTCGTCGTTCAATTCGATCGTTCGCGGGACGCCGATCTGGAACGACTTGCTTGGACTGGAATCCGCGGACAACTCGAATCGATCGCCCAGATAATCAAACTTGTCGCGAAAGCGGCTCGTGCGATCGAGGCAATGCGGCAGCACGACAGCCGGCTGGCGAGCGAACGAATAGGGAAGGTAGGCGTCGCCCCCGGGGTCGCGAAAGTCCAACTCAACGCCGCTCCGATCCCGCAACACGTAGCGCGTCACGTCAGGAGCGGGCCCTGGACGCAACAGGGCGGAAACTCCCTGTCCCTCGCAAAAGAAACCAAATGCACCGGACGGATCGAGCAGCCAAACGTGCACTTCGCCCTTGCGCAAACTGACTTCGATCCGGTTGACCTGGCCCGAATAACGGTCCGCTTGGTCCGCTCGCAAATAGACGGCCTGGCGTTGAAACGGCGCGTTCCCCGCGCCCGTGGGTGCGGTCGTTAACGCGATAGAGAGCGCGACAAACCACATCACTCCCGCCCTGCATCAGATGCAATCCAGAATAGGATCTTCGACTTGTCTCTGAGATGTGAAACATCATCATGACCGCGGCTGAGCGCCAAGGCAAGTCAAACGGCCACTCATGCCTCAGAGCACTTGTCGTTTCAGTAAGGCGATTCAAATCCGCCGCCGCAACTCCTAAACTGACGCCAGTCGAAAAGCAACGCATTGCACCGGAGAACTCGGCGTGAATGAACTAGACCTCAATCTGCTGAGACATCTCGGTGACGGAGCGTCAATTCAAAGTATTTGCGACGACCAACGTTGGACGGATGACCAGTTCCACGATTGGTGGCGGCGCTGTTGCGAAACCTGCACGCCACGGGTTGACGGCGACGTTCACGTTTCAGGCATGGGGACGACGACCATTCGCCGTGACCGATGGGGCATCCCGCACATCTCGGCGGACTCGGACGCCGACCTCTTCACTGGGTTGGGGTTCGCCATGGCTCAGGATCGACTGTTCCAACTCGACTACTTGCGCCGCAAGGGATCCGGACGATTGGCTGAAGTGCTCGGTGCCCGCGCGTTGCCCTACGATCAAGTCGTTCGCACGGTTGGCGTTCGGCGCCTGGCCGAAGCCGAACTAGGGCAGTTGAGCGGCGAGACGTTGGAGCTGCTGTCGGCGTTCTCGCGGGGCGTCAATCTCCACCTCCAACAGCTGGACGAGTCGGCGACGCCGCTGCCGATCGAGTTCGCATTGCTCGACTATCGTCCCGAACTCTGGGAGCCGGTCGATTGTTTGACGATTGAATGTGAGTTTCAGTGGTACCTGACCGGCCGGCTGCCTGTCATCGTCAATCCGGAAATGGCCAAACGCGCTCTCGGCGACGGGCCGCTCTACGAAGAGTTTATTCTCGGTGAAGCCGACGATGAATGCATCATCCCGCCCGGTCACTATCCAACTGCCTCGAACGGCGCGGCGGAAGCAGTTGGTCAGGTGATGGGCGGTCCCGACGACGGTGTGGGGTCCAACAATTGGGCGGCGAGCGGACGGCTTACCGCCAGCCATGCACCGCTCGTGGCGAGCGACCCGCACATCGCCATCGAAGCCGTCTCGTGTTGGTACGAAGTTCACCTGGCCGGGAAGACGTTCGACGTCAGCGGGGCTTGCTACGCCGGGATGCCGGCCGTGTTGCTCGGCCGCAACGACCACGTCGCTTGGACGATCACCAACAACATCTGCTCGCAACGAGATCTCTATCTCGAGTCGCCACACCCAGACGATCCCAACACTTTCCTCTTCGCCGGCGAATACGAACGAGGTCGCGAACTGGTCGAGACGATTGGTGTGCGCGGGGAGGAAGACCGGCAATTGAAGATTCAATTCACTCGACACGGACCGATCATCGACGATCTGATCGTCCCGGCGGCGCGATCGGAGAATCCCGTTTCGCTGCGGTGGGTCAGAGCCCATGGCGGCGGCTGGGTGACTTCCCTACTCGCGATGAATCGAGCCGATTCGGTTGACTCGTTCCGCGATGCTCTGCGGCCCTGGCGCTCGCCCACCTTCTCGATGATCTTCGCCGACGACGCGGGCCGGATCCGGTTTCGCAACACGGGACGGTTGCCGGTCCGCAGCAAGAGCGAACGGGGAATGCTCCCTGGTTGGGACCCGGCGGCGGAGTGGCGAGGGTTCATTCCTTTTGAGGCGATGCCCGAGTGGACGGACCCCGAACGCGGCTGGTTGGGGTCGGCCAACAACCGCGTCGCCGGCGACGATTTCGCGTATCCTCTCGGAGGCACTTGGGTCCGCGGACACCGAGCCGTCCGCATTCGCGAGATGTTTGACGAGCGCGCAGCTACGCCACTGACGCGAGAGCATTTCGCTGCGATGCATCAGGACACCGCCTCGCTGCGAGCTCGCGAACGGATGGGCGGGTTGCTGGCCGCGCTGCGACGCGATCCCCCGGCCCAGCTGACCGGAGTAATCGAATTACTCGAGCTTTGGGATTGCCGCGCCGAAGCAAACAGTCCGGCAACGACATTGTTCAACGTCTTTTTCGCCGAATGGGTGCAGACGGTTTGTCGCGAACGATTTGCGGACGACTCGGTGCGCTGCGTGCTCGAGCAAAGTGCCGAGGCCGTCTCAGCGCGACTGCTCGACGGCGATCCGCTCGGTTGGTTCGATTCATCCGATCGAGTCGCCGGTATCCAACAGGCGATGCGGCGAACGGTCGACCATTTGACCGAACAGCTCGGCCCCGACATGAACGGTTGGGAGTGGGGACGGCTTCATCGGCTGCGCTTGCCGCACGTGTTGAGCGAGCGCGGCGAATTGGCGCAACTGCTAAACGGCGGCGACGTTGGCGTCAAAGGCGACATGGGGACGATCTGCAATACTGGACAAGGGCCAGGGTTCTCAGCCGCCACGGGAGCCGGTTTTCGCATGATCGCCGATCTGAAAGAGCGAACGCTGTGGTCGATCGACGGGCAGAGCCAGTCGGGGAACCCCGGCAGCCCACACTACCGCGATCAGCTGGAATCCTGGAACGGCGGCGAATACCACTCGCTGCCGGCGACCGAGAGTCCAAGTGACACGATTTTGACACTCGGGGAGCAGACTTGATCCAACCCCTAGGGAGCCTCCTAGGGAGCCCGATTCCTGAGGCGGATCTGATCCGGCGTCGCCACGCCTGTACACCCTAATTGCTCAATCGTAATCGACGCTGTCAGGTTGCCGACTTCGGCCGCATCGATCGCCGCGCCGCCGCTGAGCAAAGTGGCCACGATCCCGCTGCTGGCGGCGTCGCCGGCTCCGACGATGTCGATGGGACCGGTCGCCGCCACGGTCGCCGAACGCTCCTGGCGCCCCTCCGGGTCAGTGACCAGAATGCCGTCTTCACCACACGTGCAGAAGACCACCCGCCCAGTCTTCCGGGCGACTTCGGCGAGCGACTCCTCCAACGTCCGCCCGTCGGTGGCGCGCGTCACTTCGTCTCGGTTCGCTTTCACCACGCCGAAATCGAATTCGTGGATTTGGTTCCGACTATCGCTATAGATCAGCAGGTCGGGTTGTTGTTTCGACAGACGCCGGAGTTCGCCGCGCACATCGCCGTGCACGACTCCCCAATCCGGTTCGTTGATCTGATCCAACACGATGACCCCGTCCACATCGCTGACCATGCGGCCGATGTTCTCGGCAATCGCTCGTCGAGTAGCCTCGCTCAATTCGCAGCGGTCGCGAACGTCGAGCCGGTTGAGTTCGACCCATTCGCCGGACTCATTCTGACGCATTGGTTTTGTGTACGTGGGAGTCAAGCGATGCTGATCGCGAATAACAAGCGACCTATCGATCGACTCATGTTGCAGGCAGTTCATCAAGTCGAAACCGTGACCGTCGTCGCCAATGACCGTGACGGGGACCAGCCTGCCGACTCCCAACGAGAGCAGGTTGTTGGCAATCGTACCGAGCGCGCCGGCGGCGTTGCGGACTCGCGAGATCTGAAACGCCTCCAATCCGGTCTCGATCGAAAACTCTTCGACGCCCGGTTCCAATTCGAGGTACCGATCGAGGAACAGATCACCGACCAGGCCGATTCTCAATTGCGAGAATCGGGCGAGCAGTTCTTCCAGCCGCTGGGGCTTCATCGCGATTCGCCCTCCTCCGTCCTAACATTCGCCCGCGGCTTGCAACGCCGCGCGTCGCAGGTGCGGCAACGTCGTTCGATGGTCACCGCAGATGTACAGACTCTCGCCGCCATCGGCCACCGTTCGCACCAAAACCGTCTTCCAAGGACGGTAATAGTACTGCGGGTTGGACTTGGCCGCCTCTGCATGAAAATCACCGTCGATGGGAACGAGATCAAAAGCGGCCGTGGTGAATTCGGCGATCCGCCGCCCCTCCTGATGAGCCACGTTGCGAGCCATCGAGAGCGCCTTGAGGTAGACCTCGGGGCCCATCACGGCGGAACCGTAGCAGAGAAACACGCCGCCTTGCAGCCGGTCCACCGTATCACAAACGGTGAGGAAGTCGCGGTAGCTGCCCTCGCCGAATGCGGCGGCGGGGAAATTGGGATGTTCGTGGATGATGTCGTAGCCGATACCGACGTGGGCGGTCACGGGAACTCCCAAGCGAACTCCCGCCGCCAGCACGCTCGTCTCCTGATGGGGAAAGTCGCGATCGATAATCGCTCGACCAATCGACTCACCCAAGCCGAGTCCGGCGGCGACGCCCTCGCGCACAATGTCGTTGATCTCTCCTGTCTCCCTCCACAGTCCGAATTCTCCACTGCGGATGTAGCGGGCTACGCTTTCGCACGTCGCGCCGATCTTCGCCAATTCGAAGTCGTGAATCGGCCCGGCTCCATTCATCCCGACATGCGTGATCAATCCTCGCTCCATCAAATCGATCAGTTGTCGCGCAACACCCGCGCGAATCACGTGAGCGCCCATCAGCATCAACGCGCTCGAGCCGCGAGATCGAGCTGCGACGAGTCGTTCGCCCAGCTTTTGCAATCCCGCTTGCGCCGCCGGCGAATCGGGGGGTGGCGGAAGGTCGTTCAGCGCCAGCAAGCTGCCCCACTCGAGATCGTGCCGCCGTTCCGCGAGCGGCTTGATGACGAGACGGTGAGGATCAAATCGTGGAAACATCAGCGGAGTCAGAACGGGAGGAGACGATGAACCGGCGGGCGCGCGAAAAACGCGGGCGTTTTCGCCCGGAATTGATGTTGGAAGAAACTGCCTTCCAGCCAAATGTCGTACGGTACATGGATGAGCCTGTTGTTGGCAAGTGCCGGTGTTGTTGATGGCGCGAGTCAAGGAGAGGCCGAGGGCGCTCACGCCCTCCTCCGCCGCAGGCGGCATAGGCCCGTGCTTGAGCACGGGTGAACCAAGCGTGCCGGCTGGATCCAACGTTCCATTTTCGCGCTGCCCTGGGAAACCGCGTTCCAATGATTCCGTCGCGGCTGCAACGACGTTCCATTCCCGAGGCGGATTTCCGTACCCAGGGCG
>JASMLW010000141.1 GCA_030748485.1 Pirellulaceae bacterium | reverse complement strand
CGCCGCAGGCGGTCATAGGCCCGTGCTTGAGCACGGGTGAACCAGGCGCTGCGGCTGCATCCAACGCCCCATTCTCGCGTCGCCCCGCGCCATCGCGTTCCAACGATTTCGTTCCGGCTGCATCCAACGCTCCATTCCCGCGTCGCCCCGCGCCATCGCGTTCCAACGATCTCGTGCCGGCTGCATCCAACGTCCCACACACGCGTCGCCCCGCGCCATCGCGTCCTTACTCACTCCCTCCCATGGCGCGTTTGACGGCCGCACCCATGTCGGCGGGACTTTGGGCGACTTCGATGCCGGCGTCTTCGAGCGCGGCGATCTTCTCGGCCGCAGTTCCTTTGCCGCCGGCGATGATGGCTCCGGCGTGTCCCATGCGTTTACCGGGAGGCGCGGTGCGGCCGGCGATGAACGCGGCGATCGGTTTGGTGACGTGTTCTTTAGCAAACGCCGCCGCCTCTTCCTCCGCCGTGCCGCCGATTTCGCCGATCATCATGATCGCTTCGGTTTCATCATCGGCCTGATACAACTTGAGCAGATCGATGAAGGAGGTTCCGACGATGGGATCTCCACCGAGTCCCACGCAGGTCGTCTGGCCCAGGCGGAGGTTGCTGGTTTGCCAGACAGCTTCATAGGTCAGCGTTCCGCTGCGGCTCATCACGCCGACGCAGCCGGGCGTATGGATGTAGCCGGGCATGATGCCCATCTTGCATTCGTTGGTCGTGATCACTCCCGGACAATTCGGTCCGATCAGAGTGACACCTTCGCGGCGAACGACCTCGTAGACGTGCACCATATCCATCACGGGCACGCCTTCGGTAATCGCCACGACGACTTTGACGCCGGCGTCGACAGCTTCGAGGATGGCGTCCGCGGTGAAGGCGGGGGGAACGAAGACCATGGATGCGTTCGCGCCCGTTTTTTCGACCGCCTCGCAGACGGTGTCAAAGACCGGCACGTCATCGACCGTCTCGCCGGCCTTTCCCGGCGTAACGCCGGCGACGACGTTCGTTCCGTATTCGATGCAGCCGCGCGTATGAAACTCACCCGACTTGCCGGTAATCCCCTGACAGAGGACTCGCGTATCTTTGTTAACCAGTATGCTCATCGTGAACTCGTTGGGTGGCGCGAAGGTTGGTGCGAACTAGTCGTTGGCGTTAGCGGCGGCGACAACTTTTGCCGCGGCGTCCGCGAGATCTTCAGCCGTGATGATGTCGACATCGCTTTCGGTCAGCAGCCGGCGTCCTTCGTTGACTTCAGTTCCTTCCAGGCGAACGACGAGCGGCACGCTGAAGCCGACGGTCTTATACGCCGCGAGCAGCGCGGAGGCGATGGTCGTACATTGCATGATGCCGCCGAAGATGTTGACCAAGACAGCCTTGACATTGGGGTCGTCGAGGATGATGCGAAAGGCCTCGGTGACTTGTTCGGTTTGGGCGCCGCCGCCGACGTCGAGAAAATTGGCCGGCTCCCCGCCGTGCAGCTTGATGATGTCCATCGTGCTCATCGCCAGTCCGGCTCCATTGACCAGGCAGGCGATGTTGCCGTCGAGATTGACGTAGCTGAGACCGGCTTTGCCCGCCCTGACTTCGGCCGGATCCTCCTCGTCCAAGTCGCGGTATTCGAGAACGTCTTTGTGGCGAAACAGGGCGTTGTCGTCGAAGCTGATCTTGGCGTCCAGCGCCACCATCTCGCCCTCGCCCGTGATGACGAGCGGATTGATTTCGGCCAGGCTGCAGTCGTAGTCGACGACGAACTGGCAGAGCGTCCGGATGAATATTGTCGCGCTGCGAACGGTCGGTCCGGTGATTCCCAGTTTCTGGCAGAGCTTGCGAATCTGAAACGGCTGAATCCCGATGTCGGGGTGGAAGTGTTCTTTGTGGATCAATTCGGGAGTCTCGGCGGCCACCTTTTCAATCTCGACACCGCCTTCAGTGGAGGCCATCAGCACGGGCATCGCGGCGGCCCGGTCGAGAACGATTCCCAGGTAGAGTTCGCGAGCGATATCGCAACCCGCCTCGACAAAAACCTGCTTGACTCGCTTGCCTTCGGGGCCGGTTTGGATCGTGACTAGTTCTTTGTCGAGCAGCGCGGCGGCGACTTGGCGAGCTTCGTCGGCGCCGCGGACCAATTCAACGCCGCGTTGATCGGGGTTGTCCTTGATCGTGCCCTTCCCGCGACCGCCGGCGTGAATCTGCGCCTTGACGACGGCCAGCGGTCCGCCCAGGTCTTCAAATGCGGCCGCCGCCTCATCCGCGGTGCGGGCGACGCGCCCTTCCACGACGGTGACGCCCGCCTTGCGAAACAGCTCTTTCGCCTGAAACTCGTGAATCTTCATCGACACGTCCTGTGAGTTGACGCCAATCGGGCCATCAAAGAGAAGCTGCTCGCCGACGGCAGTGCGGCTAAGCGTAGCGCAAATCTCATTCTCAGGCAAGCCGCCCGAAAACAGCGGCGACCGCGCGCGTCGAACGGGAGAAGAGAAGCCAGCCGCGCGGTCTTTCCACGCAAAGACGACGGGCCGCTAGTTGAGCACTGCGCTAGTTGAGACTGCGCTAGTTGAGCACAGCGGCGCGCGGATCATCCAGACCCAACCGCTTCATCTTTTTGTAAAGCGTCGTCCGGTTGATGCCGAGCATATCGGCGGTCAAGTTGCGGTTCCACCCGTTGGCCTGCAACACCTCCATGATGATCCGCCGCTCGGGACCCTCGAGCGCCTCTTTGAGCGTGCGGCCGACTGCGGAAACCGCCACGGGGGCTTCACCGACAGAGACGTGCGAAGGCAGGTCTTCAGTCAGGATCACTTCACCCTTGCCCAGCAACACGGCTCTTTCAATGATGTTCTGCAACTCGCGCACGTTGCCCGGCCAGTGATAGCTCTGCAGCATCTTCAGCGCCTCGTCACTGAAGCCGCGGACGACCTTGCCCGTGTCCTCGCACACCTCTTGGAGAAAGTGCTGAGCGAGCAGAGGAATGTCCGAAATCCGTTCGCGAAGCGAGGGCAGTTCGACGTTGATGACGTTGACTCGGTAGTAAAGATCTTGTCGGAAGCTGCCCTCCGCCACACATTTAGCCAGGTCGTCGTTCGTCGCCAAGACGAGTCGAGTATCGACTTCGAAAGTCTCGGAGCCGCCGACTTGCTCGAACTGCAGTTCCTGAATGACTCGCAGCAGTTTGACCTGCATGGCGGGTGACGCCGTCCCGATTTCGTCGAGAAAGATCGTACCGCCGTCGGCCTGCATGAATTTGCCGATCTTGTTTGCGGTGGCGCCCGTGAAGGCTCCGACGACGTGCCCGAAGAGTTCACTCTCGAGCAAATTCTCCGGCAGCGCTCCACAGGCGACTTCGACAAATGGCTTGTCGCGTCGTCCGCTGCGGCGGTGGATGGCTCGCGCGATCAGCGACTTGCCCGTGCCGCTTTCGCCGGTGATCAGCACGGTGGCCTTGGTGTCGGCCACGCTGTCGATCATGTCAAACGTCCGCAGCATGCGGTGGTCGCTGCCGATGATGTTCTCCATCCCGAAGCGGAGATCCAACTGAGCCTTCAGCGTCTTGTTCTCTTCGATCACGCGACGCTGCGAGAGCGCGCGATCGATCGACATCAGCAGCTCTTCGTCGATCAGCGGCTTGGTCAGCAAATCAACCGCACCAGCTCGCAACGCTTCAATGCCCGTCTCCATCGTCCCGTAGCCGGTCATGAGAATGACGTCGAGGCCCGGGTGATGCTCGCGAACGTGGGAGAGTATCTCGAACCCATCCCCCTCACCGAGCCGAATGTCGGCCAGCACCAGGTCGAACTCCCCCTCGTCGATCCGCTCCAGAGCGTCGGCCGGGTTGTCCGCCGTGGTCATGTCGAATCCCTGATCAGCGAGCCAACCGCTCATCGAATCCAGGAGGTGGCGGTCGTCGTCGACTAGCAGCAGGGATACAGAATTCATGTGTTCTCTTTTCACGCCGCGACCGCGGTCGCGGTGTCTTGCGCCAACTTGGGCGGCAACGTTGCCAGTTTGCGTCCGTGTTGCCTCACCACAGCGCGTCGCGCGGTGATGTCGTCATTTATCTACGTCACGCCGGACGAACGGTCAAAAAGCAAGTTGACGGAGCCCGGTTCGCCCCGCATGGCGGCCCCCCCGCCAGAGGGTGCGTCGGCTGCGCGTCAGACGCCCGAAAAACGCTAAAATCGGCCCCATTGACTGGCTTGTGCCTCCCCAATAGGTAGGATACGAGCTTGGTTGGGTGACGTGCGCGGCTTTCATCAACTCTTCATCTGCGGGGTGATCCACCAGGGGGATTCGCGGGTATGTCGATTAGCGTCTTAGTCGCAGACGATCATCAGGTCGTCCGCAGCGGGTTGGCGTCGTTATTGGATGAATCCGACATCGAGATCGTGGGGGAGGCGATCAACGGTGCGGAGGCGGTTGAGCAAGCGTGCGAGCATCAGCCGGATGTCGTCTTGATGGACATCCGAATGCCCGAGATGGACGGCTTGCAAGCTTTGGAACGAATCCGTCAGAAGAAACCGGACGCCCAGGTCGTGATGCTCTCGACCTACGACAATCCCACCTATGTCGCCCGCAGCGTCGCTCTCGGCGCGGCCGACTTTGTGCTCAAAGGCGCCACCCGAGCGGATCTGATCACGGCGATCCGGCGGGCGGCCAACCGCGAAGCGCCTTCCGACAGCAGCGTGCTCCGCCGCGTCAAGGGATGCATGGGCAAGCGTCGCGAACAAAACGACACGCAGACTCCGCTGACCAACCGCGAGTTGCAAGTCCTCCGGCATGTCGCCTTGGGACTGAGTAACCGTGAGATCGGTCGATCGCTAACGATCAGCGTCGAGACGGTGAAGGAGCATGTGCAGAACATCCTTCGCAAGATCGACGTCGGCGATCGGACTCAAGCAGCCGTCTGGGCCGTCCGCCGCGGCCTCGTGTAGAGGGGGGGGGGGAATGACTAAGGACTAATGACTAATGAGGACCGAATGACGAATGACTAAACGTAGTGGACTTCGCCAGAAGTCCCGTTCTTAAGATTCCCGTTCGCAATGTGGCTAAGCGGGACTGCAAACGGGACTTCTGGCGAAGTCCGCTACGGCTCAGAATTCTCCGTTCTTAAAATCCCCGTTCGCGATGTGGCCGAGCGGGACTGCAAACGGGACTTCTGGCGAAGTCCACTACGGCCCGGAATTCTTCGTTCTTAAAATTCCCGTTCTTAATGTGGCCAAGCGGGACTTCTGGCGAAGTCCACTACGGCCCAGAATTCGCCGTTGTTGCTTCTTCCTTCGTCATTCGTCATTCGGTCCTCATTAGTCATTAGTCCTTAGTCATTTCCCCCCTTCCTCGCGGGTGCGCTTTCTCATAGATCCTCAGCAATCCGGCCGTGCTGACGTGCGTGTAGATTTGAGTTGTCACAAGACTCTTGTGGCCGAGCAGTTCTTGTACGCTGCGAATGTCGGCTCCGCGGTCCAGCAGATGCGTCGCGAAGCTGTGCCGCAGTGTGTGAGGAGAGGTGCGCCGGTCGAGGCCGGTTTGCTTGAGATACTTTTCGAGCATGCGACCGACCGACCGAGTGGTGAGCCGGCGGCCAAACTTGTTGGTGAAGATCGGCGACGTGGAACCGTGGTCTTCGTCGTCCGCCAGTTCGCGGACACCCAGCCACGACTCCAGGGCGCTGCGGGCGAACGAGCCGATCGGCGCGATCCGTTCACGTTTGCCTTTGCCGCGAATCCGCGCTGTGCCCATGCTCCAGTCGATGTCCGCATCGTTCACGCCGACAAGCTCGCTGACGCGGAGGCCGGCGGAGTACATCGTCTCCAGGATCGCCCGGTCGCGGAGCCCCAGATCTTGATGGACAGCCGGAGCGCTGAGCAGCTTGCCGATCTCGGCCGTGCTGAGAAAGTGAGGCAGCTTGCGATCGCGGCGCGGATTGCGCAGTGGCTTCGCCGGATTGCTGTCGACCAGACCCTCTCGTTGGGCGAAACGAAAAAAGCTCCGCAACGACGCCAGCCGCCTGGAGACGGACGACTTCGCGTAGCCCGCTTCGTGGAGCGCCGCGACGTATCCGCGCAGATCGAGCGGAGTGATGCTGCTCGGCTGGGGAGGCGATTCGTCTTCGCTCAGATACTCGACCAATGCGACCAGATCCTCCCGGTAGGACTTGATCGTCAACTCGGCCGCATTCCGTTCCACGTGAAGATAACGGAGGAACCGCTCAATCGTTGACTGCATGGCGGGACGATCCGACGCTTCGTTGGCGACTACAACGTCTCATCGACGCCGAAGGGATCAGAAGCCTTCGGCAGGCTGAATCGATTGGATGATTGTTGGTCGCTCTTCCGCGCCGTTTGACGAATCTTTTGACTCAACACGGCGGCGTCATACCAAGTGAAGCTGAGATCGGGATTGGAGGCGTAACGTCCAAGCGTTCGCAACGTCTCGGCGCGATTGCTGTCGTCAAAGAGGAAGATGTACCGTTCCTCGCCTTTGACCAGCGCCAGCACATTGATGTCTTGGCTCACCGCACCGCTCCCTTCCGTAGGTCCATTTCGAGCGTCCGTGTCGTTCCTATCGCTCATATCGGCGAATTGGCCACCTCCACACCACTCGGCTTTGGCCGGCTCCTCCCCGCGCGGCGAGCGTCTCGGTGATGTGCATGTAGCAACAGAATTGGATAAAGTCCTGACTGCGCTGAAGATACGCTTGCCAGCCGCCGAAACGGGCCTCGTCGCGAAAGTAAAAATATTCCGACAGTCGGCGAGTCAATTCCTCGTCGTTCCCTCGGTACAGCTTCGTATGTTCAATGACAGGACCACTTTGCGGCAGCGATTTCGGACGCTGCGGCGAGGGCGCCGGTGGGATAAAGCCGCGCGGATCGGGCCAATCGATGGGCAGATCCGGTTGTTCGGGTAGCGCAGGAATTGCCGCCGATCCACTCGTCAGTTCCATACCGGGGGGCGGCGGCAGTTCGTCCAGTAGCTCCTCGCCGCCACTTTCGCCCCCTGGTCGATGGCCCGTTTGTTGAAACTCAACGTCGGTTCCATCGGGAGCCGGTTCGTCCGGAGCCTCAATTGACGGCGCCGGCTGCTGCATATCCGCCGGCGGCCAATGCGCTCGATCGAACTCGGGCGTCTGCGTCTTGAGTTGCTCCCGCGCCAGCTCGAATTCGGCTGGTTGCACCAGCGAATCGGGAATGTATTCCTCTTCGGAAGTCCCCCACGGCAATCCGTATCCGGCCGGGATGCGGTGAAAACCCGGGTTGGCCGAGTACCAGTTGACGGAAAGCCCGATTCGGGGCGGATAGTACGGAGTGAACTCCGTGACGGCGCCCTGCAAAATGACATCGACTCCCATCAACTGCGCGACACGCTGCATGTCGGTAGCCGGAGTAATCGGGCCGTGCAACTGCTCGTAACTCGCCAGCTTCTGTCGCGTCACCCCCACCGGCATCACTTCGAAACCGGGAATCGTCTGCAGTTCGTTGTAGTAGGCCAGGTCGACAGTTCGCGTGTCGAGCGTGGGATCCTGACTCAGATTCGTGAACGGCAGGATGGCGACGCGATAGAGTTGCGGAAACGGATTGTGATACTGGGGCTCTTGCAATACGTCGGGAACGGCGGCGCAGCCAACGCAGAGCAGAGCGACAGCAATGATGGCGCCGAGACGCATGGGGACTCTCTCGAATCGTGTTCTTAAGGCCCCCCTCAAGAAACGGTCCCCGCAACGAGACCGACCGCGCAGCCCTCTATCGACCATTCGCCGCGACAAAGTTCAATCAAACTGGTGGAACGGTTCAAACGAGTCGTTCAAGACTGCTCAGTCCCACTGGCTCACGGCTGGCGAACGGTTCACCGTAGCGAACTCCGATCGACTTTCCCCAGTAGCTAGCCTCGTCGCGCAGCCGTTCAAGGAATGTCGGCGGCTCCGTCGACCGCCCAGCTGCGAATTGGCTTTGATAGCACTCGATCGCTTGCAGCTTGCGTTCCCATTGCTGGCTGATATCAAGCACGAATGCCGGCTGCGGTGCGAGCTTCAGGTGCACGCAATAGTAGTAGAAGATGCGTTCGGGGTGGTGCGGATCGCCGCGCATATCCGTCTTGGACAACTTGGCCCAGAATCGAGCATCTTCGCTGAGCCGCGTGGCGGCGACGTGATCTGGATGGGCGTCCTCCCAGAACGGCGCGAAGATCCAACGGGGGCGGGCCAGGCGAAAGACTTCGGCCAGTTGTTTGCGGGCCTCCAAGGTGGCCTCGAGCGAGCGATTGGGGAGCCCCAGATTCTCTCGCCAAGTCAGTCCGAGCGCCTTGGTGGCGGCGGATGTCTCGGCCGCGCGTTGTTCAACTGAACCGTTTGGCGTGGGCTCACCGTCAGTCAGGTCGAGCACGCCGACGCGTTTTCCCTCGTCGATGAATTTGGCGATGGCGCCTCCCATTCCCAATTCGGCGTCATCGGGATGGGGGGCGACGACGAGAACATCGAGTTGACTCACGTTCAGCTCCCCGAGTCGGGCGCTCGGACTGATCTAGACGAGTCCCGCGCGTTTTGGGAAAGTCCCGCCTCATCACGCCCAGGGAGGATTATATGAAACGCCGGACGACTCGACACCGGAGGGCTTGCACGGTCATCCTGATCGGTTGCTGTTGTCTTGCGCAAGCATCGTGCGCGTTGCCGTGGTCTCGACGCGAGCCGAGTCGGCCTTCGAAATTTCAAAACGCGCTCGACCGCCTCTTTCCCGCCGACCCGGGCGATGTCTTTTTCAGCGACGAATCTCGCGAGATCGACGATCGCCTGCAGCGCAATCGTCGGGACGTTTCGCTATGATGCCGTGACTCTGTGGACGGCCGCTTTCAAGCGCCCTTCATCGCCTCCTCGAGCGTGTCCGCAGGTCGGCTGGCTACCGCCATTGTTCGTCCCACATTCGGCGGAGGTCGATGATCTCGACCAGACGCCGTGCAGCGGCAACACCCTTGCGTGTCGCAGTGGTGGCCGTTGATTGAAACTGAAGTGTGAAAGGTGTAGATGACGAGCGAAGCATTTGGAAAACTGGTCGCCCATGCGCGCGAGACAGGCAAGTTCTCTTCAATCTTGGCGCTGATCGAGTGGGACGAGCGGACGATCATGCCGTCGCAAGCTGGCTCGTATCGAGCTGAGCAGGTGACATCCCTGTCGGGCTTCATTCACGCCCGTCGGACGGCCGCGGAGGTCGGAGCGTGGTTGGACGAGTTGCGGGATGTGGATTGGGAGAATGGGCCGCACGGCGACGAGGCGTCGACGGTCCGCGAGCTTCGCCGCGACTACGAGCGCCAGACGAAACTACCGCGGTCGCTCGTCGAGGCGCTGGCTGGAGCGGCCGTGCGGGGACAGCAAGCATGGGTCGAGGCGCGGCGAAACGACGACTTCAGCGAGTTCCTCCCGACACTCGAGACGATCGTGAGCCTCCGCCGCGAGGAGGCTGAAGCGCTCGGCTATGAGTCGTCGATCTACGACCCGCTGCTGGACGCCTACGAACCGGGCGAGCGAACGGAGGTCGTAGCGGGAGTGCTGGCCGCGCTCAAAACGGACTTGGCTCCGTTGGTCGCGGCGATCGCCGACAGCGGCCGCACCGCGCCGGTGGACTTGCTGCACCAATCGTTTCCGATCGACGAGCAAGAGGAGTTCGGCCGGTCGGCGGCGCGGCGGATCGGCTTTGACTTCGAGCGCGGCCGATTGGATGTGACCCACCACCCTTTCTGCGCGACGATGGGGCCGTCGGACTGCCGCATCACGACGCGCTACGACAAGATGTTCCTGAACCCGGCCTTCTTCGGCACGTTGCACGAAGCGGGTCACGGCATTTACGAGCAGGGCTTGCGAGACGACCAGTTCGAACTCCCACCGGGCTCGTACGCCTCGCTCGGAATCCACGAGTCTCAGTCGCGCATGTGGGAGAATCAAGTGGGGCGGAGCCGGGCGTTTTGGGAACACCTGTTCCCCGCCGCGCAGCAACGGTTCTCGTCGCTCGCCAATGCGAATCTGGACGACTTCTATTTCGCCATCAATGACGTCCGCCCGTCACTGATTCGGGTCGAGGCCGACGAGGCGACATACAACTTGCACATCATTGTCCGCTTCGAATTGGAGCAGGCGATCATGGGCGGCGATTTGCCGTTGGCCGACCTGCCGCAAGCGTGGCGGGAGAAGTACCGCGATGCGCTCGGAATCGAGCCGCCCAGTGACGCCGACGGAGTGCTCCAAGACGTTCACTGGAGCGCGGGATTGATCGGGTACTTCCCGACCTATGCACTCGGCAACTTGTACGCGGCTCAGTTTTTTGCTCACGCCGATGAGCAGCTCGGGGGGCTCGACGAGCAATTCGCGCGGGGGGATTTTGAACCGCTGCGCGAGTGGCTGCGGGAGAAGATCCACCGTCGGGGCCGCTGTCTGACAGCGGCGGAGCTGGTGGTCGATGTGACGGGTGAGCCGCTCAGTCATCACCCGTTCATGACCTACCTGCAGGGCAAACTGGGGCCGCTGTACGGAATCTGAATCACCCCCGATTGTTTCTCACATTCGCGCGTGCTGCTACACTGGTGGCGGAACACGACGAGGCAGTCCCTTCCCACACAATTTCTCACCCATCGCGCATTCGCCCTTGTACTCCTCCCGGAATACCCGCGGGGTAGACGAACGAATCCGGGTGAGTAGGAGCCCGTATATGTTGATTGTGAATTGCCCTCACTGCGGCGACGAAGTGCGCGCGCCGGCGGACGCCGACGAGCGGGCGGAAGTGCGTTGCCCCCTGTGCAAAGAGGAGTTCGTGCTCGGCGACGCTCTCGGTGATTTGCCGCCGCTGCTGGAGATCGTCTCCACGGGCCACCAATTCACGACAACCGCCAACGGCGCCGACGGCGGGTTCGATTTCGGCGAGAAGTCCGATTCCGGCGGTGCGGCGACGGCGGTCGCGACCACCAGTTCCACGACCAGTTCTACGACCGCGCGAACGTCGACCAAACGCGCGCGGACCCCGCAGCGCCCGCAGAAGAGCATGGGCGGCGAGATGGTCAAGATCATCGGCGGAGGAGTCGTCGGAGTCACGCTGGCGATTCTGATCCTGTGGTGGGGATTCAGGAAAGACCCGTTCCAGCTCGGCGCCCCGGTCAGCAGGATCTTCCCCGCGATTGTGCCCGCCGAGTTGCGCGGCGGCGCGGGGAAGTCGAGTGAGGAGAACGGCGACAACGTCGGCAATTTCTCGATGGATTCGGACATTCCCTTTGGCGCGAAGCCGAACGGTGGCGCCGCGCAACCCCGGCCTCCGCAGGGAAGAATCAATGGAGGCGCGGGCAATGGAGGCGCGGGCAATGGAGGCGGCGCTGATCCCCCAAAACGAAGGACCCAAACGGCCCCCGATGAGGCCCGCTCGAGCGGACCGCAGTTCATTCGAGTCAACGGTGCTCCCGAGTACTCGAGTCAGATTCTCTCCGATGCGATCAAGCGCGTCGACAACACGACCAAGCGCTGGGTGAATCGCGGTGAACTGAGCTCCGACGAACGCAATTCGGTCGCCCGCGCCCATTACCGAGCGCTGGCGAATCTCGGCGAGTCGGTCACCTTCGTGAGCCACGCGGACGCTGAGAACGTCGCCCTGGTCGGCCGGGTGAAAACGATCCTCAAAAAAATGGACGTCGATACGCTCGAGACCATCGGCGCCGCGGCGGAAAGCTGGCTCGCGATGGAGAGCCGCGAATCGAACGGCGTCGCCTTGTACGGCATCGTCAGCCGCATCGAGCAGCAGGGCGAAGTGTTCGAGACGCTTGTCAAACTGAAGAGTGTCAACCAACGCCGGGTGGGCGTACTGAGCAGTTCCGATCCAACCGAACACCTCGACGTCGGCGCGCAAGTAATCATCCTCGGCTCGATCGTGAAGAACCCCGTCGACAAGATTCCCGCCTATCGCGGACTCGCTCCGCTCGTCGTTGTCGGCGGTCTGCCGGTAAGTCTGCCAAAGCCGACGTCCCCGAGCGAAGACGATCCCCAGCCGGACAAGCCGGACAAGCCGGCCCCCGATCCGGATAACCCCCAGCCACCCCAGCCCGACAAGCCGGCCCCCCCCCAACCGGACAACAAGGACGGGAACAAAGTGCCCGCGAAGAAGGCCGACAACGGGGACAGCGGAGACAAAGGGGACAAGTCGGGCGGCGATGACACGGGCGACGATGGACGAAGCGCGACTTCGTCCACCAAGAAGGACGACGGAGAGGCGAACACGTCTGCGAAACCTGAGACCTCGAGCGACGAGCTCGAAGCACCTGGGACGTGCGGGTGAGATCGCTCCCATCGACCGCTCAGCTCGGTCACTGGAATCGATCGAGAGAACACCCCAACCGTCCTCGCCACAAGTCGGATCATGGAACCAAATCCCCCACCCGAGTCGACTGACTCAACTCCGGACCAGCGAGCCAGCGCGTCGCCCGAACAGCCGTCGGAATCGGCTCCTGACGCGCCGCAGCCCGAGTCCGCGCCGAGCTTCGGATCGGTCCAGAACTTCCTGCTCTACGGGCTATCGGTGCCCGAGCGAGCGTTGCGTTCGACGTCCGCCCTAGTCGGCGGGGCGATGAAAGAGTCGGCCATGCTGCTCGTGCCGCAGGCCTTTCGCAGCTCGCGCTCGTACTCGATGTTCATCCAACAGATGCTCGACTTCATGGTCAATGACGTCGGCGGTGTGGAACGCACTGAAGCGGGACCGAGCACGACCGAGGTCGAGGGGTACGTCGCCAAGAAGGCGGTGAGTAGTTTTCTCGACTTGGCCACTCTGGCCACGCTGCACATCTCTCCAATGACCGTACTGGCTCTGTTCAGCGACATCGCCTACGGATCTCAGGAGTACTTGCAAGAGTTGAGTCTCGAGCTGAAAGCGCAAGGCGTGATCGCCGAGGATTCGACGATCGATCACGCCGCCGATTTGCTCAACGCCATTCAGGAGGCGACCGGGAATACGGCACAAGCGCTGGACATGCCGCCGCTGTCGGTTGAGGGCTTGCGGGAGACGATCGCGCAAACGCAACAGACCGTTTCCCAAATCGATCCCACGAAAGTGCTGCCGCAATCTGAAATGCAACGGTTGTGGCGCGAGATGCACGAAGTGGCCGAGCGAGACAAGGTCAGCGTGATGGAAGTCGCCGGGGCCATGTCGCTGTTCACAGCGAATCGCATCGGTGACGTTTCGCGCGGCACGTTGTCGTCGCTGGTTGTCGCCGGCAACATGTTCGACCGGCACATCCTCGATCATTACACCGATGGCCTCAGCGACATCTATCAAAAAGGGTTTTATGCATCGCTTGCTGAGTCGAGCCAGCCCTATTTCGAAGCGGTCTGGACCAATTTTTCGACGGACAAAACCACACTCACCGAAGACGTGCTCACCGGGCGTCTGTTCAATCGCGCCTGGAGCGGCATGAAGGGGTGGTGGGCGTCCGACGAGAACAGCGCCGAGAGCGACAGCGCTGAGAGCGACAGCGCTGAGAGCGACAGTGCTGAGAGCGACGCTGCGACAAGCGATGCGAACGTCGCTGCGGCGGACGATTCCGCCGAGTCGAGCGGCGACGAGGGAGCGAGTTCGAGCGAACTCGATCCGGCTGAGCAGCGCCCGCCCGCCGACGCGTCGCCCGACGACGGCGCTCCGTAGGCTCTCCGAGAACGGACTTGTTGATCGGCGCGACGCCCATCGTCGCCTGGGCGTTGCGCGGGACTGGCGTTTTGGGCGGCCGGCGGCGGTTTGATGTAACATGATTCCGTTCTGGAACACCTATTGACGAAGTCCGCCATGAGACCAATCGCGACGCGCCCCATCACCACCGCATTCATTTGCTCGTTGCTCGCGCCGTTGACCATCGTCGTCCAGCCGGCGGCGGTGCGCGGCGAGAATCGGACAGAGGCCGTTCGCGCGGCCATCTCCAAGAGTCTCCCGTTCATCGAGGCTCAAGGGGAGTCGTGGATCAAGAAGAAGAAGTGCGCCTCGTGCCACCACACACCGTTCATGGCGTGGAGCCTGAATGAAGCTGCTCGGCTCGGGCTGTCCAGACCGCGCGTGCAAGAGTGGAATGACTGGAACTTCAAGTTCGCGTCCGAGAACAAAGGGGGCGGCTTCGACACGATGGGGCAATTGGTGTTGGGCCGCAATGCCGAACAAGACACAGAGGACCGGCGAGCTCAGCTGAAGCAGTTCGCCGAGTGGATGGTCGCCGCCCAACTGGCGGACGGATCGTTCAAGCCGGGGGGACAACTGCCCAGCCAGAAGCGGCCGCTCGACGAAACGACGGATGTGACCGCCATGTGGGCCGCCGCGGCGCTGAGAAATCTGCTCGACGCGGGTCTGCCTGAGGCTCTCAATGAAAAGGTTCGCGGCTGCGTCGAGCGCGCCGAGGCGTTCCTCGACAAGCGTCAAACCAAAGCCGTTTCGACCGAGTGGTGGGCGGCCGGATTGCTGCTCGCCCAGGCTCGCGGCGCCGAGACCAAGCGCTGGGAGAAAGGACTCCAAGAACGCCAACAGGACGACGGAGGTTGGGGGTGGTTGGCCAGCGAGCCGAGCGACGCGCTGGCGACCGGCATGGCGCTGTTCGCGATCTCGCAATCCGGCGACGCCGGCGAGTCGGTGGCGGCCGCGCAGGCGTTCCTCCTAAAGACGCAAGGCAAAGACGGGGCCTGGATGGTGAAGAGCACCAAGAAAGCAAAAAGCAAGAATGTGATTCCCACTTCCAAGTATTGGGGAACCACCTGGGCGATCATCGGCTTGGCCTATTCCAGCCGACGGGCGAGCGGTCGAGATTAGCGATTCTCGAAGGGGGCTCTCGAAGGGGACGTTGAGTCCCGCCGCCGGTTAGCGCACGATCGCCGTTACTTGGCACGTAACCACCAGCTCTTCGCCGACGTCGGTGCGGATCCGCACTTGATGCTCGAGCGCTTCGGTCTTCTGCTTGGCGTGAAAGGTCACGGGAATGAAGTGCACTTTGCGCGCCTCGCTCGAGGTCTCGAACTTCAGGCAATCGCCGCCGTCACACTCGACGCCCAGGATCTTGAAGGGAGCTTTGCCGCGAATCACGAGTTTCTTAGTCGCCTCGTCGCCTTCGTTGACGACGAAGGAAACGACCTTGGGAAAGACGGTGACGGCCGGCTTCACCTTGCCCTCCACGGGCACCGCCAATCGCGCGTTGCGACGATCGTCTGTGACCAGCGTCAGTTGGTCTTGAAAGAAGCCCTCCGGAGCGCCCGGTCGCACGCGCACGACCATCTCGTACTCGACCCGGTCGCCGGCTCGAGCCGTCTCATCCAGTTCGACTTCGAAGCTCTTATTCGTGCTGACGACATCTAGAATTCGCCAATCTCCGCGGCCGCGATAACTGATCGCCACCTTGCGCTCGGCTCCGACCGCACCTTCCACTTCACCAAAGGTGACCGCACCGGGGTCCAACACGACGTCGCTGCGAATATACCCGTCGACTCGCAACTGGACCTCCGCGTAGTAAGGTCGATCGATGACGACGGTGATCGTGGCTCCTTTTTGGCCCAGGAAGGACCGCGTATTGAACGTGGCGACGATCTCGCTCTTCTCCCAGGTCTTCAAGGTCCGTTTACCGACAGATGGGGAAGTGCACCCACAGCTGGAACGGACGCTGGCGACGTGGACATCTTCCTCGTACTTGTTCTCCAGCTCGAAGGTGAACTGCTGTTTCGAGCCTCGAGCGACCGCGCCGAAATCGTGGACGCGGACGGAGAACATCTTGTCGGCCCACCGTTGGGCGGAGGCGCCTGTCGGCCAAAAGCCATGGAGACCGACGGTCAACAACAAGAAGAGAATACTGCGAGTCACGTTGAATCCTCTAGCGGCGCCGGCGACATCCAATTCAAAATGTCGTGACCGGTTTGTTGGCAGGCGCGGCCGCCGGCGCGGCAGACACCTGGACAAGCCTAACGACCGGTTATAACGATTCTTCGGCTTTTGGGGCGAGAATCGGCGAGCATTTTTGGTGAGGTCGGCCGATTCGCCTACACCACCTATTTCACCCGAACCGCCAGCCCTAACCCATAACACCCGGCGGCAACCAAGGCTTGCCGGCGACAACCAAGGCTTGCTGCTCCGACCAAACCGCCACAGCCGACCAGCGCTGTTTCCTCACCCCAATCGCGCCGGCGAGGCTTCGGTACGTGAAACTCAAGGACGGTGATTTCGATTCACTATTGCAGGGAAAACCGTTAGGATCTGGCGACCGACCAAACCTTCTTTGGCACCACTTTAGGAGTTGAGGCATCACATGTCATTGCGTTTAACCCTCGCGCTGGCGATCACCACCTTGCTGGCCGTTGGCTGCGGCCCCGATCCGTCCCAGATAGCCGGAACTGGCGGCTCGACCGCGGACCCGGCAGGACGAGACCCAAACACC
>JASMLW010000140.1 GCA_030748485.1 Pirellulaceae bacterium | reverse complement strand
GGCGAAGTCCACTACGAGCCGATGCAGTAGAGGGCGTTTCGCGTGCGGAGATACAAGCGTCCACCGCAGATGGCGGGCGTCGCGTAGCCGCCTTCGTCGTCGACTCGGTTCTCGGCGACCAGTTGCGGCCGATCGCCCGTTTCGTACACGAACGTCGATCCCGCGTGGTTTGAAAAGAACAGGTGGTCGCCACTGAGCACGGGCGAGCAACTGAAGTTCCCACTCACTCGCTGCTGGCTGAGCTTCTTGCCCGACTCGACGTCGAGCGTCAGCAGCACGCCGTTGTCGAGCAGCGCATAGAGACGTCCGGCGGCGACGAGCGGTGAGGGCACGTAGGCTTTTTGAGACAGCTCCCAGGCGACTTGCCCTGAGCCGTCGGCGCGGATCGCCTTGATGCCTCTTTGCGGGTAGCCACCGGAGGCGATGATCAGCGAGTCGGTCCAAGCGACCGTATTGGCTGCGGTTGAGGAAGGTCCGGCGGCGGACCAATTCTCGGCGCCGGTGAGCGGATCGTAGCTGACGACTCGCTTCTGTCCGTTGAGCAACAACTGATCCTCACCCGCCAGCCGCGTCACGATCGGCGTCCCGAAACTGGGCTTGTTGGGGCGGGGAGTTCGCCAAACGATCTCGCCGGACACGCGGCTGAGGGCCGTCAGAAAACCGCCGGCCGGGCTGTCGCCGGCGACGATCACCAGTTGGTCGTAGAGCACTGGCGAAGAGCCGTATCCGTGAACGGATCGAAAGGGCCCGGCATCGCACTTCCAAACGATCTCTCCTGCCAGATCGACAGCCGCACACAGCACGGATTTCTCGGTCAGGAAGACGCAATAGACCAGCCGACCGTCGGTGGCGGCGGTCGCGGAAGCGTGGGTGTTGGTGGCGTGCGTATGCGGCAAGGCGCCTCGATATACCTCGCACGACCAGCGCTGTTCGCCCGTCTCCCGATCGAGGCAGAGCAGCGACTGCGTTTCGTCGGAGCGGTCGGCGACCGGGAGAAAAACGGCGTCGCCAGCGACGATCGGGGAAGCGTGACCTTCGCCGGCCGTCGATTTCCAGATCACGTTCTCTTTTTCACTCCAGCGCAGTGGAGGCGTTTCGCCACGGGCGTGGTTATCGCCGGCGGGCCCGCGCCAGACGGCCCAGTCGTCGACGTCGTATTCAATCTCTTCACTGCTCTTCTCAATCGACCCTTGGACGCGCAGCGACTCGTCGACCTGGGAGCCACAGCCGAGCGACAACGAAATCAGCAACACCCCGCAGGAGTAAACCGTGGATGAATCGAGGCGAGTCATGGGGGGCTCCGATGTGAATCTGAGGTGCGGAGAGCCTGAGGATAACCGATCCAGCGGCTCAATCGCCATCTTGGGCGGCTGCGCGGTGGACCGAGATGCAGACACACTGGAATGGATTCATTCGGTGGACTCGGTAATAATGACGCCGCCAGAGTGAATTCAACCAGTTTGCGGCCACGCTGATCCACGGGCGCTGATCCACGGGCGAGGGCGACCTCGCCGCGCCGCGAAATACTTGGAGGGGAGTGTTCCATGTTTTCCCGCTTTTCAACACCGTTGTTTCTCGCCGCCATGGTCGCCTTCGCAGCGATTTCTCCGGCGACGGTCCGGGCCGAAAACGAGGGCCAAGAGGATCTGGACAAGGCGACCGAATTGCAATTGACGGCTCGTTCGCTCAAGGACCTCGAGACGGTCGGCAAACTGTGCGAATCGGCGATCAAGAAAGGGCTGGACAAGGACAACGAGCAGTTCGCCCGGCAGCTGTTCGCCTCAACCATGTACGAACATTCATCCCGCATCGCGCGGGCGTTCCTCGATGCGGAGCGTCCCAATCCGCGTTGGCAGTTCCTCCGTCACGTGGCGACCAACAATCTCGAGAAAGCGATCCAGTTCAAAGACGACCTGGCCGAGGCTCACATCTTGTTGGCTCGCATGCACTTGCTGCCGAACGGAGATCGCAAGCGAGCTCTGAAGGCCGCCGACCGGGCCGTCGAGCTCTACGGGGAAGACAAGGAAAAACAATCCGAGTCGCTCGTCATCCGAGCTCGACTGCAGGAGGACGAAGCCAAGCAGATCGCCGACTTCGATCAGGCGGTGAAGACCGATCCGAACAACGCCAAGGCCTGGGAACAGCGGGCGCGTTACTATCTGGCCAAGGGCGACTACGAGAAAGCTGTTGAAGGCTTCGAGCAGCTGCTCGAGAAAAACGAGAAGAACGTCGTTGTTCGCTTGGCGATGGCCGAGGCGCTGGCCAATCTGGAAAAGTACGAAGAGGCGATCAAGCAGGCGTCGCTGGCGATTGAAACGGCCCCCAAAATGACTCAGGCCTACACGCTGCGAGCGCGCATCTTCGCCATGGAGGACAAAGTCGACGAAGCGTTGAACGACTTGAACAGCGCGATCGACTTGGACCCCGGCGACCTCCAGGCTCTGCTGGTTCGCGCGGAGCTCCACTTGCTGAAAGAAAAATACGATGCGGCTCGCAAAGACGTCGAATCGGCGATGCGAGCGCGGCCCGGTCTGGCGATGGCCGTATTGCTCCGCAGTCGAATCTCCTCGGCCGAAGGACACGATGCGAAAGAGAAGAAAAAGAAGACGCTGTCGCGCATCAAATTCGCGGCCGCCATGCAGGACATCCGCCTGCTGATCAGTCACGATCCGGAAAACGTCGAATGGCAGATGCAATTGGCGTTTCTGCACAGCGCGGACGGACAACCGCGAAAAGCGATCTCGGTGCTCAACCAAGCCGTCAAAAAACACGACGACAGCGCGCGAGCCTATCGATCTCGCGCCGACGCCTACTTGAGTGTCGGAAAACACGCCGAGGCGATCAAGGACTACGAGAAGTCGATCGAGTTGGATCCCAAGTTTGAAGGAGCGCTCAACAACCTGGCGTGGGTCTTGGCGACTTCGCCGAAAGACGAAGTCCGCGATGGCAAACGGGCGCTCGAGTTGGCCAAGAAGGCCTGCGAAGTGACTGAGTACAAGGCGTCGTATATCCTCAGCACGCTCGCGTCGGCACACGCCGAACTCGGCGATTTCGAAGAGGCGATCAAGTGGTCAAAGAAGGCAGTCGAGCTGAGTGAAGATCACCTCAAAGAGCAACTCGGCGACGAACTGAAAAGCTACGAGGAAGGCAAGCCGTGGCGGGAGTTGCAGGAGACGGAGGAGAATCCGGACTTCAAAGCGCCCGCCGGCGACGTCGTGGAAACCTAACGGCGAAATCAGACCCCACCTCCCGCGGTTGGACAGTGCAACTCGAACACTTCGAGTTCTTCGAGTTCAACAGCTTTCCCGTTTCAGCAAAGCTGGCTCTATCATGAATCGCGCTGCGGCGTTCGAGTTGGTTTGTGAATACACCGCGGGCGACGGACTGCGCAGGCATATGTTGGCGGTGGAGACCGCCATGCGAGCCTATGCTGAGAAGCTCGGCGAAGACGTCGAGAAGTGGGGCGTCGTCGGTCTGCTCCACGACTTCGATTACGAACGTTGGCCCAATCCGCCGGATCACCCCCTGCAAGGCACGAAGATTCTCACCGAACGGGGTTATTCAGACGAGATCATTTACGCGATCAAGTCGCATGCCGACTACTTGGAGGACTGTCCGCGCGTCTCGACGCTCGATAAGGCTCTCTACGCCTGTGACGAATTGGCTGGCTTCATCACGGCCGTCGCGATGGTGCGCCCCGAGGGGATCAACGGCATGAAAGCGAAAAGTGTCCGCAAGAAGATGAAGCAGAAGAGTTTCGCCGCCAAAGTCAATCGCGACGACATCATTCGCGGAGCCGAAGACTTCGGCGTTGAGCTGAACGAGCACATTCAGTTCGTCATCGATGCGATGGCCGCCAACGCCGAACAACTCGGTCTCTAGCCGCGACGAATTCTGCTCCACTCCGTTGCACGCGGCCGCTGCATATGGCACGCTGGTGAGCTCGCGGAATCTACTTGGAGCACCTACGGGAGTTGCCTGATGAGTCCATCAGAAAAAGCGCAAGAACTCGGCCTGGATTTTTCGCCGCAAGAGAAGGGGTATCTCAACCTTTGCATCCGGTCCGGCAATCTGCTGATCACGTCCGGTCACACCAGCGATGCGAAAGGCGTGCTCGGCGGCGCCTTAAGTGTTGACGACGGATACGCGGCCGCCCGCGACTGCGCCGAGAAGATCCTTCGCTCTGTGCACAACGCACACGGTACGATCGACGGGTTGCGAGTCGTCAAACTGCTCGGCTGCGTCTATTCCGCCGGCGACTTCACCGACCAGCACCTCGTCATCAATGGCGCTTCCGACCTGTTACACGAGCTCTACGGGAAAGACGGCGACGGCTATCACGCGCGCAGCGCACTGGGTTTCGCCGCGCTGCCGACCGGAGCCGCCGTTGAGGTCGAGGCGATCTTCGAGATTCTGTGAGGCCGGCTGATGACCTGCCGCGG
>JASMLW010000139.1 GCA_030748485.1 Pirellulaceae bacterium | reverse complement strand
GGGCGTTTACGCCCCATTCCGCCGCAGGCGGCATAGGCCCGTGCTTGAGCACGGGTGAACCAGGCGTTCCAGCTGCAACCAACGCTCCATTCTCGCGTCGCCCCGCGCCACCGCGTTCCACCCTCGCGTCGCCCCGCGCCAACGCGCTCCACCCTCGCCGCGCGCGACCTGGGGCGTTTACGCCCCCATTCCGCCGCAGGCGGCATAGGCCCGCCAAGTTTGGAATGACTAATGACTAAGGACTAATGACTAAGGAATGACGAAGGACTAATGACTAAGGAGGCAGGACGCCGGCGAGTCAAGAGTCAGAGGGGCGTTTACGCCCCCCTCCGCCGCAGGCGGCATAGGCCCGTGCTTGAGCACGGGTGAACCAGGCGTTCCAGCTGCAACCAACGCTCCATGCTCGCGTCGCCCCGCGCCATCGCGTTCCACACTCGCGTCGCCCCGCGCCACCGCGCTCCACCGCGCTCCATTCTCGCGTTACCCCGCGCCATCGCGTTCATTCAGGCGATCAGTTTCGATCCTGGCCGGCCACCGCGCTGCTCTTGGCGTGGAATTTCAGCCATGCTCGAGTAAACGACGGAATACCGACGACCGGACTGAGCTGTTTCCCCTTCAATTCACCGGCGACAGCTTGGCCGCGATTGTTCCACGTGCTGCCCGTTTCGGCGTCCGTGATCTTGTCGCCGTCCCGCTGAAACGCGAGCGCGCGGTCGCCAACCGTGCGGCCGTACAACTGGGCTGACGTGCTGGACGCGTCGTAGAGACAGACGAGCGGCTGCTTGTTGGCGGTAAAGTTCAGCACGGGCTGTTGCTGCAAAGTTCGCCAGGGGAGATGAAACGGAACGCCGCGGACCATGACGCCGAGCACGAACTGGTCGGCTCCTCGTTTGGCGTAAAACTCCTTGGTGTAGTCGCCGTGCTTGCGCGACATGTTCAGCACGGTCGTTTGGGGATGGCGCTTGCGCCACTCTTTCCACGTGACCATATCACTGGGCAGCGATTTCAATTGGGCGCCTTTGAGCGGTCCTTCAAAACACCGGCCGAGAATATGACTCCACAGCGATTTCGTTTCCGGGTCGAGCATGACCAGGCTGCGATTCCACAGTTTGCCGGAGACGCTGAAGGTGAGGGTCTTGCCTTTGACATCGCGGGCGTAAACTACGCCGTTGTGGCAGAGATGTCACCAAGTGGCCGCGATGTTGGTCTTCCCCAGCACATCGTTGACGATTTCGCGAGTCGGTCCGCAGAGCATGTTGATGGGATACGCCCGAGCCGCGTCGTTGACGACGACACCCAACACCAGCTCGTTGTCGCGAACCTGATCGGTCACGTCGTCGGCGTCGATGAACTCGGCGTCGACGATTGCGCGAAATGGTCGGCGAATGACAGTGCGTGGATTGAAGGGCGGCGTGGGATCCTTATCCTCCGCCTGCTCCGCGCCGCGTCGTTCTTCGCCGCGTTGCTCATTTTGCGCGGCGTCGCCGTCGCTGGGCTCTTTGGGCTTGCTCGCAGAGGGGCGCAGGTGAGCCACAAAGAACTCGCGGACTCGCCGGCGAACGTCATCGCCGCCGAAACCGTGGCCGCCGCCTTCAACGACATGCAAAGTCGATTTCACACCTGCTTTTTCCAATGCGGCGTGGAGCAGTTGGCTTTGATGCAGCGGCACTAAGGGATCGCGGTCGCCATGCATGATCAAGAACGGTGGATCGGCCTTGGAGATGTAGGTGAGCGGATTCGCCAGCGCCACTCTATCTCGATGTTCTTGAATCGGGCCGCCCACCAATTGAGATTCCGGCGAGTTGGCCGCATCGTGAACGATGCGGGGATTCGGCGTGGAGTGCGCGTCCATCTGCAAGAAGTCGGTGGGACCAAAAAAGTCGCAGACGGCTTGCACGGCCGAGGAGGTTTTGGCGGAGCCCGTCAGCGAGTCGGCGTCGCCGCCCACCCCGACGAGCGCGGAGAGATGGCCGCCCGCCGAACTCCCCCAGACACCGAATCGATTGGGGTCGAGTTGGTGTGTCTGAGCGTGTTCGCGAAGGTAGCGGATGGCGGCTTGGCAGTCGTTTATCTGCGCGGGAAAGCGAGCGACTTGGCTGAACCGGTAGCTGATGCTGGCCACGGCGAATCCTTCCCCGGTCAACCAGAGGGCCGGGCAGCGATCTTTGGAACCGGCCCGCCAGGCGCCGCCGTGGATCCAGACGACCAGCGGCTGGGGTTTGGCCGGTCGCGTTTTCGGCAAATAGAGATCCAACAATTGCGGGCGGCCATCCGGTCGGGCATATTCAATGTCCCGCAGCACGCGAACATTGTCGGGGACGCGCGGTTGGCGATTGGCCGCGCGACGCTGGCGGTCGCGATTCGTGCGCTCGGCGCGCTCCGTCCGTTTTGCCTCCGGCTCCGTCGTTCGCTGGGCGAACGCTTGCCAAGGAATCGTCGCCAACAGGGCGGCGAGAAAAAATCGAGAACCAATGCGGAACGCCGCGGACGCGTTTTTCATCTTCGTCTCACCTGCAGAATGATGAATGGAGAAGCGGCGTGATTGTACCATTTCCGTTTACCCCATGATGTACGATGGCCCACACCCGATGAACGGCGATGAAATCTCAACACCGAGCCACCCTTTTCGGTGTTTCTCATCGAGTGTATCCGGCTCTCAACTTGAATCCTTGCTCAACATGAATCCTCTCAACTTGATTTGTTGCTCAACCCGATGAACACCTCGGCACTAACAATGGAGAAATCGCATGCGATCCTTTGCGTTGCGCGCGATGTGCGGCACTCTTCTCTTTTTGGGCGTCGCGATGACTGAGCCCTTTGATCTTGTCGAGTCGGCGAGCGCGGCCGGCTACGACCGCCCATCGGGTGATCCTCGCCAAAGTCGGTCGGTCGTTCTGGCTCGGCACGGTATCGTTGCGACCAGCCAGCCGCTGGCCGCGCAAACTGGTCTCGACGTGCTCAAGGCCGGCGGCAATGCGGTGGACGCGGCGATCGCGGCGAACGCGATGATCGGTTTGGTCGAACCGATGAGTTGTGGGATCGGCGGAGACCTGTTCGCCATTTACTGGGACGCGAAGACGAAGAAACTGTACGGCTTGAACGCCAGCGGCCGCAGTCCATTCGGGTTGACGAAAGAGGAGTTCGCCAAGCGGGAACTCAAACAAGTGCCGATCAAGGGAACGCTCTCCTGGTCCGTTCCCGGCTGCGTCAGCGGTTGGCAGGCGCTGCACGACCGCTTCGGTTCGCTCGAATTTGCCAAAGTGCTGCAGCCGGCGATTGAGACGGGCGAGCAGGGATTCCCCGTTTCCGAAATAATCGCGGCAGGCTGGCGAGGTTCGGAGAAAGCCTTGCAGGCCGACCCCCACTCGGCGGCCACCTATTTGATCGACGGCAAACGGGCGCCGCGATTCGGTGAGATCTTTCGCAACCCCCGGTTGGCTCAATCCTATCGGTTGATCGGCGAGCAGGGAGCCAGCGCGTTTTACAAGGGAGCTATCGCCGAGGAGATTGTCAAATTCAGTCGAGCGAACGGCGGGTTCTTCGAGATGAAGGACTTCGCTGAGCACCGGGCCGATTGGATCGAGCCGGTTTCGACCACCTATCGCGGCTACCGGGTGTGGGAGCTGCCGCCGAACGGCCAGGGCATCGCCGCGCTGCAGATCCTCAATCTACTCGAGCCCCACGACGTGAAGGCGATGAAGCCGGACGGCGCGGAGTTCATCCATCTCTTCGTCGAAGCCAAAAAGTTGGCGTTCGCCGACCGGGCCCGCTTCTACGCCGATCCGGAGTTCGGTTTCGTGCCAACCGCCGAGTTGATCTCGAAGGAGTACGCTCGTAAACGAGCCGAGTTGATCGATCTCACAAAGGCCGCCGCCGATGTGCCGGCCGGCGACCCGCAGTTGCAAAAGGGCGACACGATCTACCTGACGGTTGTCGACAAGGATCGCAATTGCTGCTCGCTGATACAGAGCAACTACTACGGCTTCGGCTCGAAGATCACGCCGGGTGAAGTCGGCTTTGTGATGCAAAACCGGGGAGCCCTGTTCACGCTGGAGGAAGGACACCTCAACGAGTTTGCGCCGAACAAGCGGCCTTTCCACACGATCATCCCCGCCATGGTCACCAAAGACGATCGCCCCTACTTCTGCTTTGGAGTCATGGGCGGCGATATGCAACCGCAAGGCCACGTTCAAGTGCTCGTCAATCTGATCGACCACAAAATGAACGTGCAGGCGGCGGGAGACGCCGCGCGAGTCAGGCACTCCGGCAGCGCGACGCCCCGCGGCGACAAGGCTGACGGCGGCGGCGATGTGCTGGTCGAATCGGGCGTGTCGAACCGGACGGTCGAGAAACTCAAAACGCTCGGACACAAGGTGCGCCGCGCCAAAGGCAGCTTTGGCGGATACCAGGGGATTCTCATCGACTGGGAAAACGGCGTTCTACACGGGGCGTCCGAAGTGCGGAAAGACGGCGCCGCCGTCGGGTATTAAGTTGTCGCCCTTCGACATGCGAAAGCGCGGATCGAGCAGCGGTGGATCGAATTCAACTATCACAACTGGCGAAGCAACTTGCTCGCGGTGAGTTGACCGTGGACGAGTTCCTGGCCGAGACGTCTGCGGCCGCATCGGCCGAATTGCCGGGCGTGACGCTCGACTTGGACCGGCAACGGCGTTGCGGCTACCCGGAAGTCGTTTTCGGAGAGGGGAAGTCCGCGCAGACATTGTTGAGCATCTTTGGCGAGTTCGCGTCGCGCGACATGCCGGCTCTGGCCACTCGACTCGACGCGGACAAGCAAGCTCGACTGACCAAAGCGTTCCCGACCGGGCGGGCCAACCAGGCCGCGCGGACGTTCTGTTTGGACGGAGATCGCAGCTCGTTCCGCGAAGTCGTCGGGCGAGCCGCCGTCGTATCTGCCGGTTCGAGCGACATGCCCGTGGCGGAAGAGGCGCGCGAGACGCTGGCTTGGATGGGGATCGAATGCGAACTGATCCACGATGTGGGCGTCGCCGGTCCTCATCGCCTGCTCTCACGAGTCGACGAATTGCGGCGCGCGGATGTGATCGTCGTCGTCGCCGGCATGGAAGGCGCGTTGCCGAGCGTTGTGGCGGGACACGTCGATTGTCCCGTCTTCGCCGTGCCGACCAGCGTCGGATACGGAGCCAACTTCGGCGGAGTGGCCGCTCTGCTGGGAATGCTCAACAGCTGTGCGGCGAATGTGGCCGTCGTCAATATCGACGCCGGTTTCAAGGCGGGTTACCTGGCCGGGTTGACGATTACCCGCCGCCGCTATGATTAATCTATCGACGCCGGTCATCGAGCGTATTCGTCGCCCAGCCGCGAAGATAAGATGGGCGTCCGCGATACGATGGTAGGGTTGCCGCATTCAGGACGAGTTGATTTTTCATGTCGCCATCACCGCCCGATCCACCGCAGGCTTCTCCACAACGGGCCGCCGCGTCGCACAAGGGCGACTACGGTCGGGTGTGGATTGTCGGGGGCAGTCGCGGGATGGCCGGCGCGGCGGCGCTGGCCGGTCGCGCGGCCTTGCGGAGCGGGGCCGGTTTGGTGACGGTCGCCGCGCCCGATTGCTGCGCGGATGTGGTGGCTCAGTTTGAGCCGGCGATGATGACGCGGCCGTTCGCCAGCGATCGAGCTGGGCGGCTCTCTTCGGCGAGTTGGCGACAGTTGTTTCAAGAGTTGCGGTCCGCGGATGTGATCGCCGTCGGCCCCGGCCTGGGACGGTCGCGATCGCTGACGATGATGGTTGAGCGGCTGTTTCGATCGGCCCCCTGCCCCGTCGTCATCGACGCCGATGGGCTCAATGCACTGGCCGACGCCCGAGTCTTCGACCAGACACCGGCGGATGATTCGACTCTGCCTGCCGCGGCTCGCGTGTTGACGCCCCACCCGGGTGAGTTTGCCGGGCTGACAGGGATTCCGGCGGCGGAGCGAGTCGAGCAATGCCGGCGGGCCGATGAACTGGCCGCTCTCTGGAAGATGGTGATCGTCCTCAAAGGGCACGGCACTTGGGTCACCGATGGAAACCAGTCGATCGCCAACTCGACCGGCAATCCGGGCATGGCGACCGGCGGCAGCGGCGACGTGCTGACCGGCGTTGTGGCGGCTCAATTGGCCGTCGCCGATCCATTCATGGCGGCTCGGACGGCGACGTGGGTGCATGGTCACGCGGGTGATCTGGCTGCGCAGGCCAGCGGCCAAACATCGCTGACCGCGTCGGATTTGATCGACTACTTGCCGGCTGCCTTCATGGGATTGGACCCCGCGTGAAATTGCTCACCCAATTGAGTCCCTGGCCGGCTGAACTGCGCGGGGGCGCCGTCGCGATCGGCAACTTCGACGGAGTCCATCGCGGACATGCGCGGATCGTGGAATCGTTGTTGGCCTCGGCGCGCCGCTGCGGCGGGCCGGCGATCGTCTTCACTTTCGATCCGCATCCGGTTCGATTGCTGCGGCCCGCCCAAGCGCCGCCGCCGCTTACCTGGACCGATCGCAAAGCCGAGTTGTTGGGTGAATTGGGTGTCGATGTGATGCTCGCCTATCCAACCGACGACGAACTTCTCTCATTTACGGCCGACGAGTTTTTCGAGCGCATCGTGCGCGAGCAACTGTCAGCGCGAGCGATGGTTGAGGGACCGAACTTCTTCTTCGGAGCCGATCGCAGCGGCGACATTCAAGTTCTCGGCGGACTGTGCCAAAGCGCGGGGATTGAGTTGGAGATTGTCGAGCCGCTGGTGGAGGATGGTGCGATCGTCTCCAGCAGCCGAACTCGCCAAGCCGTCGCGGCCGGCGACGTCGATGAAGCTCGCCGGCTCTTGACGCGGCCGTATCGGATTCGCGGCATGGTGATCCACGGCGCCGGCCGCGGAACGAAGATCGGATTCGCCACCGCCAACATCGATGCGATCGACACGTTGTTGCCGGCGTCGGGTGTCTACGCCGGTGTCGCCACGTACGACCGGTCGCAGTGGCCCACGGCGATCAACATCGGTCCCAAGCCGACCTTCGGCGAGAGCTCGTTGAGCGTGGAGGCCCACCTGATCGGCTTCTCGGGCTCGCTCTACGGCCAACCGTTGGAGGTTGACTTTCTGGCGCGTCTGCGGGACATTCAACCCTTCGATCATGTCGACGCCTTAAGGCGGCAACTCGCTGAGGATGTGGCGACCGCATTGAAGATCGCCGACGCCGATTCCTCCCAGCGCTCCAATTGACGCCATCCCGCCGCCACCCCTCCGTTTGATCGGTTCCCCATGAGTTCCATTGATTGGCCCGCCTTCGTCGAGATTATTCACGCCAACCAAACCTTCGTGCTCACCAGTCACATCCGTCCCGATTGCGATGCTCTGGGCAGCGAATTGGGCATGGCCGGCGTGCTGCGGACTCTGGGAAAAGACGTGCAAATCGTCAACGGACAACGCACTCCGCCCAATTTGTCGTTCATCGATCCGGCTCAGGAGATCCGCGTGTTCGATGAAGACGTCAAGTTGGAAGAGTTGGTCGAACGCGATGTGTTGATGATTCTCGACACCAGCGCCTGGGCGCAACTGGGCCCGATGGGCGAGGTGGTCCGCGGGACAAAAGGCAAGAAACTGGTCGTCGACCACCACGTGAGCGAAGACGAGATGGGGGCGATCGCATTCAAGAACACGTCGGCCGAAGCGACCGGGCGGTTGGTGATGGAGGCCGCCGACCAACTGGGGGTCGAGTTGACGCCGAGTATGGCGAAACCGCTGTTCGCGGCGATCGCGACCGACACCGGCTGGTTCCGTTTCGGCTCAGCCGACGCGAGCACCTACCGACACGCGGCGAAACTGATCGACTCGGGAGCGCGGCCGGACGAAATCTACGGCTCACTCTACGAACAAGACAAGCTCGGCCGCATCCGCCTGCGGGGCATGGTGCTGGAGAGAATCCACACTGAGATGGATGGGGACCTCGGCTACACCTACATTGGGCGCGACGATTTCGCGCGGCTGGGCGCGTTGCCGAGCGACACCGAAGACTTGGTCAACATGGTGCTCGCCGTCCAGGGCATTAAGGTCGCGGCCATTTTCATCCAGCAGATCGACGGCGGTTTTAAAATCAGCTTTCGTAGTCGCTGCCACGTCGATTGCAGCGAATTGGCGTCTAAGTTCGGCGGAGGCGGGCACCGTGCGGCTGCGGGCGCTTTCGTTGATGGGGAGTTAGACGAGGTAAAAAGCGTCGTCCTTGACGCTGTTCGCGAAGCGATGCGATAATAGTTGGAGCGGATTCGCACACTAGTGCACACCCAATCCGCTCCCACCAACAATCATCCCTCCGGCAATTCCCCCTCTCTTCACCGCTCCACCAAGGTGATGTTATGTCGCAAGCGCCCGATGTCTCAGAAGCGGACGATGATTCGCGCGCCGAGGAACCGCGGCGAAGTTTTTTGGCTGAGGTCAGCGCGATCGCTGTCGGTGTTGTTTCCGGAGGATTCGCGGCTGTTGTCGGGTGCATCGTCGCCTGGGATCCGATCAGTCGCAGGAAAAAGGTTCCCGTCTTCTTCCGTGAATCCGCTGCGGGCGGCGGCGCCAACCTGATCCAAGTCGCCAAACTGGATGCGGTCCCTGATGACGGCGTGCCGCGGCGTTTCCCGGTGATCACCGACTTGATCGACGCTTGGAACTTCACGCCGGACGTGCCGATCGGCGCGGTCTACATTCGCCGTGAACCCGGAGCCACTGGTGACGGGGGGATCCACGTTTACCATTCCACGTGCCCGCACGCCGGCTGTTCGGTCTCCTATCGGCACCACGAGGACGCTGAGCAGGCCGCGTTTCTCTGCCCGTGCCACAATAGCTCGTTCAACGTGGACGGGACAAAGCGCGAGAGCGGAGGCGTCGAGAATCCCAGCCCCCGGCCGCTCGACGCGTTGGATGTGGAACTCCGCGGCGACGAGATCTGGATTGACTACAAAGACTATTACACGGGCATCCACGAGAAGAAGGCCAAGCTATGATTCTCCGCTGGCTCGACGACCGAACCGGTTATCAACAGCTGATCCACGAGGCCCTCTACGAGAACATCCCCGGTGGAGCCAGTTGGCGATACGTCACGGGCAGCATGCTGGTGTTTGCTTTCGCGACTCAGGCGATCACGGGCATTTTCCTGTGGGCCTGTTACAGCCCCGGCAGTCAGAACGCCTGGGAGAGCGTCTACTTCATTCAGTACGAGATGCAGGGTGGTTGGCTGCTGCGCGGCATCCATCACTTCATGGCTCAGGCGATGGTTGTCCTGCTGCCGATTCACATGCTGCAGGTCATTTGGGACAAGGCGTATCGAGCGCCGCGCGAGATCAACTACTGGCTCGGTCTGATTCTGATGCAGATCACGCTCGGGTTGTCGCTGACCGGCTACTTGTTGCCGTGGGATCAAAAGGGGTTTTGGGCGACGAAGGTGGCCACCAACCTGATGTCTTTAGTGCCGGTGGCCGGGCCCTACATCCAAAAGATCGTCGTGGGGGGCAGCGACTACGGTCACCACACGTTGACGCGTTTCTTCGCCTTGCACGCGGGCTTACTGCCGGCGGCGTTGATCGGCTTTCTCGCCTTGCACGTGGCCATGTTCCGCAAGCACGGCATCACCGCCGATTCGTCGCCCAACCGCGAAGATCAGTTCTTCTGGCCTTTCCAGGTGCTCAAGGACGGCGTCGCTTGCCTGCTGCTGCTCGTCGTCGTGCTGCTGGCGGTGGTCCATTTCGATGTCGTCGGCGTCGTCACGCTCGACGTGCCAGTCGAGCACCGGGGAGCCCACATGGGAGCTCCCGCCGATGCGGTCGAGGAGTATAAGGCGGCTCGTCCCGAGTGGTACTTCTTGTTCCTCTTCCAGTTGCTCAAAAACTTCGAGGACGAGTTCGTCGGAGCGATCGTCATCCCCGGTGCGATCATGGGATTCTTGTTCCTCATGCCATTCATCGGCCGCTGGAAGGCGGGGCACGTCTTCAACGTCGTCGCGTTCCTCGGGCTATTCGTCGGCGCCGGCTATCTGACAGCCGAGGCGCTCTACGACGACAACTACGAACACCCGTGGCTGGGCAACAAGTTCGATGAGACCAAGTTCAGCGACGACAAAGAGGCGAAGGAGGCGTACGAGCGGCCGTTCAAAGCGGCGCGTGAATTCCACGAGGCGGTCGCCAATGGCCATCACGAATTCGCTCGGATTCGCGAACTCATTGAGTTCTACGGCATACCGCGAGGCGGAGCCGTTGTGCTGCAACGCAACGACCCGGAGACGATGGGGCCGCGGATCTTTCGCCGTAGTTGCAACAGCTGCCACAGCTACACGGATCGCGATGGAAATGGCATCGCCGGGCCGACGCTGAAGGAAGGCGAAACTATCGGCGCGCCGAATCTCTACAACTTCGCCGACATCGGTT